>JBJOJF010000110.1:0-4323 GCA_046046735.1 Pseudomonadota bacterium | reverse complement strand
GCTTTAACAGTACCCGCCGCAGTCATGAGCATTGGCATGAAGCGTTGATATTCATTGGCAGCAACCATGACGGCCTTATATCCGGCAATGTTTGCTTGAGAAGATAAGACGTCCATGCTTTGTGCGCGTGTTGTACGCGGCGCAGCTTCTAATGAGAATGCAGTAACGCCTTGAGCAGCCATTGCAGCAATCATGTCGTTATCAAATGGATCGAGCATGCCTAGGAGAACGGCGCCAGATTTAATTTGCTTAAGTTCAGCTGCCTCAGGAGCACGAACTTTAAGAACAATCTCCGCTCCAAATGCATCTGCTGCGCTGCCAACGGTTGCACCGACAGCTTCATACGCAGAGTCCGGTTGACTGGCTTTTACACCGGCGTCTTTCTGAATAACGACGGTATGACCTTGACCGATGAGTTTTTTAACGGTTTCTGGTGTTGCGGCTACTCGAGTTTCCCCAGGCCTTGTTTCCAGTGGCACTCCTATGCGCATGGCATGTCTCCAAAAGCAAAATTTTTCAAAAATCTATTTTATGTATATATACGCAATTGCGTATATATAGATACCCTTATACATAAAGCCCTTTAGACCCACTCAGAATTGCACTAATTTTCTTTAGGGCTTCTACAATGGGGTTATCAGCTTATATTGAATTCTCGCATTTTTTGATGATCCCGCTCAATTCTTCCTCAATACCGCCCACAAAGCCCAAGAAAGTCGTCATTGGCATGTCTGGAGGGGTAGATTCGTCGGTTGCCGCCTGGATGCTTAAAGAGCAGGGCTACGAAGTGGTGGGCCTCTTTATGAAAAATTGGGAGGATGACGACAACGACGAGTATTGCTCGGCCCGTCAGGATTGGTTAGATGTGGTCTCCGTAGCTGATTTGATCGGAATCGATGTCGAGGCGGTCAATTTTGCCGCCGAATACCGTGAAAGAGTCTTTGCCGACTTTTTGCGCGAATACGCTGCAGGGCGAACACCTAATCCCGACGTTTTATGTAATGCCGAAATTAAGTTCAAGGCATTCTTGGATCACGCCATGAGTTTGGGTGCGGATGCGATTGCTACTGGGCACTATGCACGCGTGCGTCATGAGGGCGGCAAAGTCCAACTATTAAAAGCGATTGATGCGAGCAAAGACCAAAGTTATTTCTTGCATCGCTTAACGCAGCAGCAATTAGCTAATGTTATGTTTCCGCTGGGAGAGATTCCTAAAACGGAAGTTAGAAAAATCGCTGAGCAAATTGGTTTGCACAATGCCAAGAAAAAAGACTCCACTGGAATTTGTTTTATTGGCGAACGTCCTTTTAGAGAATTCTTAAACCGCTATTTACCTCGTATACCTGGGCCTATTAAAACGCCAGAGGGTAAAACTGTTGGCGAGCATATGGGCTTAGCATTCTTTACCTTAGGTCAGCGCAAAGGTATTGGTTTGGGCGGCAGTCAGGATGGTAATGGTGATGCTTGGTATGTGGCGCGTAAAGATATTCCGAATAACACTCTATACGTAGCTCAAGGCCACGAGCACCCATGGCTATTGGCTCACAAGCTTTCTGCAATGGACGCTAGCTGGGTATCTGGCGCAGCACCAATGCCGGGAAGCTATTCCGCGAAGACTCGTTATCGTCAAGCTGATTCAGCTTGCACTTTAATTGCCGGTAATGATGCGCAAAGTTTTGAATTAAGCTTTCCAGATGCGCAGTGGGCAGTAACACCCGGACAATCAGCCGTTCTCTATGACGGTGAAATTTGTTTAGGCGGTGGAATTATCTCCGCATAAATTTGATCATCAGATACAAAAAAGCCAATCAGTTTTGATTGGCTTTTATTTGGGTTGAAAGTTGATCAAGCAGAAAGCGGCACAGTTTCCATAAACGAAGGTCGCTGTAATAATTTTTGATACAGGCGATCTAAGTTCGGATATTGCGATTGCCACATCACTTCAGGAAAGCGAAACAATAAATAACCAATGGCGCAACCGACGGCGAGATCCGCTAAGGTCATTTGATTGCCATGACACCATGGGTTTTCACCGAGTTGCTCGGACATCTCGCGAAGGGCAGCATCGATCTTGCCCATTTGGCGGTCATACCAAGTTTGGCTTTGCTGCTCTGCTGGGCGCAAGGTACGCTCTAAACGAGCCAAAATACCGGCATCCATAATTCCGTCAGCTAGGGCTTCCCAGGTTTTAACGGCGGCACGCTCCCGGTTGTCGGCAGGAATCAGCTTGCTTACAGGGCTTAGGCCATCTGCGTACTCTGCGATGACGCGGGAGTCGTAGATAGCATCCCCATCGTCAGAAATAAGGCAGGGAACCTTCCCTAGGGGGTTTGTGGCACCTATTTTGGTGTCTGCGGCCCAAACATTCTCTAATTCGAGGTCAACATCGACCTTTTTCTCGTTAAAAACAATGCGTACTTTACGTACATAGGGGCTGGTGAGGGATCCGATAAGTTTCATGGGGTCAAGTATAGCCATCCTAATTGGGGTTTGCTGGATGCCCAAACGCATTAAAATTAGCTTTTATTGACATCTTCAATGCAAAGGCAATATTCGTGAGTCAGCCGCTTTCTACCCTTAATGCTCTTTCCCCTCTAGACGGTCGTTATGCCGGAAAACTGGATGCTTTGCGTCCTTGGCTTTCTGAGGCGGCATTTATGCGTCAGCGTGTGTTTGTGGAAATTCATTGGCTTTTGGCTTTGGCTGCAGCTGGTTTGTCTGATGTGCCAAAAATTAATGCTGCTGACGAAGCATTCTTACTATCTCTTCCTGAGAATTTTTCCGATGCGGATGCGCAGCGGATTAAAGATATTGAAGCGGTTACTAACCATGACGTAAAAGCGGTTGAGTATTTCTTAAAAGAAAAAGTTGCCGGTCGACCTGATTTGCTTAAAGCTAGTGAGTTCATTCATTTTGCTTGCACCTCTGAAGATATCAATAACACCTCACATGGTTTGATGTTGCGTGGCGCACGCGATGAAGTGCTTTTGCCGCAACTTCGCAAGGTGCTTTCTGTTCTGACTGACTTAGCCCTTGAACACGCTAAGGTGCCGCTTCTCTCGCGTACCCATGGCCAACCTGCTTCACCAAGTACTCTTGGAAAAGAAATTGCAAATATTGCTAAGCGTTTAGAGCGTGCGATTGATGCAATTGCAGCAGTGCCCTTGCTAGGCAAGATGAATGGCGCGGTTGGTAATTACAACGCTCATTTATCTGCTTACCCTGATTTTGATTGGGAAAATTTCTCCAAGAACGTAGTGGAGAAGCGTTTAGGTTTGACCTTCAATCCATACACCATTCAAATTGAGCCACACGACGGTATGGCTCAACTCTTTGATGCGATCGCTCGTGCCAATACGATTCTTTTGGATATGGATCGTGACTTCTGGGCTTACATCTCTGTTGGGTATTTCAAGCAGCGCACTAAAGCGGGCGAGATCGGTTCATCCACTATGCCGCACAAAGTCAACCCGATTGACTTTGAAAATTCTGAAGGTAACTTAGGTGTTGCCAATGCCTTACTGCGTCACCTTGCTGAAAAATTACCAATCTCTCGTTGGCAACGTGACCTTACAGATTCCACCGTATTGCGTAACTTGGGCCCAGCCTTTGGTCATAGCGTATTAGCTTATGACAGCGCCCTTCGTGGACTTGGTAAGCTGGAGGTGAATCTTGCGGCAATTGCTGCTGACTTAGATGCATGTTGGGAAGTATTGGCTGAGCCAGTACAAACTGTCATGCGCCGTTATGGTATCGAGAATCCCTACGAGCAGTTAAAGGAATTGACTCGTGGCAAAGGTATTAATCAAGCTGATTTGCAAACCTTTATTCGTGGCTTGAAGATTCCTGAGGATGCAAAAGCGCGTCTATTAGAGATGACTCCATCTTCTTATCTAGGTAAGGCGGTCGAGTTGACCGAACGTCTGAAAAAGTGAGTTTGACTACCAATTCAGAATACGGGGCCAAGCCCCGGATCTGGTTTGCTGTTTATCAACTGCTGTGGCACCTCTTATTGCCATTAGCATTTGTTCGATTGGCTTGGCGCGCACGCCATGCCTTTTCTTACCTACATCACATCCCAGAGCGTCTGGGTTTTGGCTACAGCAAGCCCATCACTCAAAAGTCTATTTGGATTCATGCGGTATCGGTTGGAGAGACTCGTGCTGCTCAACCATTGATTGATGCTTATTTGGCTAGAGGTGAGTCAATTCTCCTCACTCACATGACATTGAATGGTCGCCGTACTGGTAAGCAGTTATTTGCTAAAGAAATTGCCTCTGGACAAATTCGACAAGTCTATTTGCCGTATGACATATGTTGGGC
>JBJOJF010000109.1:0-2731 GCA_046046735.1 Pseudomonadota bacterium | reverse complement strand
CAGCATGAAAGATGCTTATTCATTCGATCGCGATACCGAGGGTTTGAAAAAATCTTATCAAACTATGTTTGATGCCTACACGCGAATCTTTCAGCGGATGGGCTTGAAGTTCCGCGCGGTGACCGCCGACAACGGTGCTATCGGTGGATCTGGTAGCCAAGAATTTCATGTGATTGCAGATACTGGTGAAGATGCAATTGTGTATTGTCCAAATTCTGATTACGCCGCCAATCTAGAGGCTGCAGAATCCATTTCTCTGATTGGTGCACGTGCTGCCGCTACTCAAGCAATGACAAAGGTTGCCACCCCCGATCAAACCAATTGTGCAGATGTTGCAAAATTTTTGAAGCTTCCACTTGAGCAAACTGTGAAGTCTTTATTGTTTGCCGCTGATCAAGAGGAAGGCCCTGCAAAATTATTTATGGTGTTGGTGCGTGGCGACCATGAGTTAAATGAAATTAAAGCAAGCAAGATTCCAGGTATGGCGGAGTCTCGTTTTGCTACCGAAGCAGAAATTAAATTAGCTTGCAACGCCCCCGCTGGTTACTTGGGGCCTGTCGGAGTCAGCGCAGATGTCACCGTAGTTGCTGATCGAACTGTTGCCAATATGTCAGATTTTGTCTGTGGCGCTAACGTCGCAGGCCATCACCTTACTGGTGTGAATTGGGGTCGCGATTTACCTGAGCCACTAGTCTTGGATTTGCGCAATGCTGTTGCTGGTGATGCATCGCCTGACGGTAAAGGTGTTGTGGATATTTGCCGCGGCATCGAAGTGGGTCATGTATTCCAATTGGGTACACGTTATTCCGAAGCTATGGGTTGTACTTATCTTGATCAACAGGGTAAGGCGCAGCCAATGGTGATGGGTTGTTATGGGATCGGCGTGACTCGACTGCTGGGCGCTGCAATTGAGCAGGGTAATGACGAGCGTGGAATTATTTGGCCTATTTCAATGGCGCCATTTGAGGTGGTAATTTGTCCAATGGGTTACGACAAATCAGAGGCTGTAAAAGTAGCTGCCGATCAATTGCATGACGAGCTGATTGCTGCCGGTGTAGATGTTGTGCTTGATGATCGCGGTGAAAGACCGGGCGCGATGTTTGCTGATTGGGAATTAATTGGAGTGCCATTCCGCGTGGTGATTGGTGATCGTGGATTGGTAGATGCTCAAGTGGAGTTCAAGGGCCGCACTGATGTTGAGTCGCAGAATATCCCGCTTGCTCAAATTAAAGAAAAAGTCATTGCTGCAGTAGATGCGGCCAAGAAATCAGTTTCTTAAGCCAAACAGTTTGACTGTTATTTTTTGAAGAGTCCGCCAAGTCCTTTGGCGGCTCCTTTTGCGGCCATGGATGCCATGGTGCGCGCCATCTTGCCACCCTTGAATTGCTTCATCATGGTTTGCATTTGTTCAAACTGTGCCAGCAGTCGATTCACTTCTTGTACCTCAACACCTGCACCAGCGGCAATGCGTCGTTTGCGAGTGGCTTTTAGTAACTCAGGCTTAGCGCGTTCTTGAGGAGTCATGCTATCGATGATGCCGCGCATCCGCCTCGTTTGTTTGTCAGCAGCGCTTAAGTTCGTTTTAGAAGCTGCTTGTGCCATATGGCTTGGTAATTTATCCATCAAGCTAGCCATGCCGCCCATTTGCTGCATCTGCGCGAGCTGATCTCGAAAATCTCCAAGATCAAATCCGCCTTTAGAAATCTTGCTCGCTAGTTTTTCTGCTTTAGCAACATCGACGTTTTGTTGGGCTTGCTCAACCAAAGCAAGAATATCGCCCATACCCAAAATGCGATTGGCCATCCGCTCAGCATCAAATGCCTCAAGACCATCCATTTTTTCGGCAACACCGATAAATTTGAGTGGCACGCCTGTAACTTGGCGAACGGAGAGTGCGGCACCGCCACGGGAGTCACCATCTAACTTAGTGAGAATCACACCAGTGAGTGGGAGAGCTTCATGGAAAGCTTTGGCGGTATTAACGGCGTCTTGACCCAGCATGGCATCAACAACGAATAAAGTTTCAATTGGATTGAGATTGGCATGCAAGGTTTTAATTTCTTGCATAAGTGCTTCATCAATACCCAGGCGACCAGCCGTATCCACTAATAGGACATCAAAATAGTGTCGGCGCGCCCAATCTAATGCTGCTGCAGCAATTTCACTTGGCTTCTGATTAATATTGCTCGGGAAAAATTCCGCACCCACCTGTTTGGTAACCGTTTCTAACTGCTCGATCGCAGCTGGGCGATAGATGTCACAAGAGACGGTCAGTACCTTCTTCTTTTTCTTTTCCTGAAGAAATTTGGCAAGTTTTCCAACGGAGGTGGTTTTACCTGCGCCCTGTAAACCTGCCATCAAGATGACTGCTGGCGGTTGAGTTGCTAAATTCAGTTCACCACTTTGCGTGGTGTCTCCGCGCATGACTTGGGCAAGCTCACGTTGGACAACTCCAACAAGCGCCTGGCCAGGACTGAGGCTTCCAACCACTTCTTCGCCAAGGGCTTTGAATTTTATTTGCTCAAGCAGAGACTTCACAACTGGAAGGGCAACGTCGGCCTCCAGTAAGGCTAAGCGGATCTCTCGCAGCATGTCTGCGGTGTTGCTTTCGGTGAGGCGAGCTTGCCCCCGCATTGTTTTCACAACACGCGATAGGCGGTCGGTGAGATTCTCTAGCATTTATCGATTAGACTTTCCAGATGGATATTTTAGGTTACTCAGGCTCTGGATG
>JBJOJF010000108.1:0-3433 GCA_046046735.1 Pseudomonadota bacterium | reverse complement strand
GGCTCTTCAGGCCTGACTTATGTGGTGGACCGCTTCAAAGGCTGGCGCCATGGAGGTCATGTCACGCTTGCCCGTGGTGAGCGTTCACGCCTTGCGGATCATGCTGCTGACGCACTCTAAGTCAAACGTCTCATGCCGCACTCTCATGGGGTGCGGCATTTTTATTTGCGCCCTTCTATTACTGACAGGGTGTGGTAGCTTTGGCTCCAAAAATAATGCGGCTAAAGTTGCCCAATTTAAGCAAGACACCAGCGTTGGTACGGAAGACATCTCCATTGCGGCAGTTGGCTTAGTAGGTGTGCCATATCGCTATGGTGGCAACAATCCCAAAGGAGGCTTTGATTGCAGTGGGCTCATTGTCTACGTCTATGGTAAATCGGCTGACATTAAGTTACCGCGCACTATTCAAGAGATGAGTAGCAGAGGCCAAAGCGTTGAGAATCAGCCACCAGCACCAGGCGACCTCGTGTTCTTCAACACTACTGGTGAGAAATATTCACATGCAGGTATTTATGTAGGACAGGGTAGATTTGTCCATGCACCAAGCGCCGGAGGCACTGTGCGTCTCGAGCAAATTACCGCCCCTTATTGGGCCGCTCGATTTACTGAAGCAAGAAGATTAACGGCCTCCAAAAATAATCAATGACTCAACTGATTACTATTTGAAGTTGTAATTAGAACGGTTCGTATCCGCCCGAAGAGTACCCAACAGAGCCCATCGCCAAATTATCAAATTTAGTATACGGACCTTGCCAGCTCAGACGTATTGTTCCGATTGGACCATTACGCTGCTTACCAATAATGATCTCTGCCACACCCTTATCGGTAGTGGTGTCGGGGTGATAAACCTCATCACGGTAGATGAACATAATTAAGTCGGCATCTTGCTCAATCGCACCCGACTCACGCAGGTCAGACATGATTGGACGCTTATTAGGACGCTGCTCCAAACCACGATTTAACTGAGAGAGTGCCACAACGGGACACTGCAACTCTTTTGCGAGGGACTTCAATGAGCGAGAGATCTCAGAAATTTCTGTAGCGCGGTTTTCGGAACCAGAGCCGCTCATTAACTGCAGGTAGTCAATAACAACTAAGCCTAAAGTGCCACCAAAGTTACGCGCAATCCGTCTTGCACGTGCACGCAACTCAAGGCTGGATAAGGAACCTGTCTCATCGATCAATATCTGGGTATTGCTCAAACGGGCAATCGCATCGGTGACACGTGGCCACTCATCATCCTGCAATTTACCGGTGCGCATACGACCTTGATCAACGCGCCCAACTGAACCGAGGAGACGTGCTGCTAATTGCTCACCTGACATCTCCATTGAGAAAACAACTACAGGCAATCCTTCAGCCAATGCGACGTTTTCCGCAATGTTTAATGCGAACGCTGTCTTACCCATCGAAGGTCTGCCAGCAACGATAACTAAGTCACCTTTTTGTAATCCGCTGGTTTGTTTATCCAAATCAATAAAGCCAGTAGCAATACCGGTAATGTCGCTGCCACCCTGACGGTTATATAACTCATCAATACGCGCAACAACAGAACGGAGTAAAGGCTCAATCTCAAGGTAATCCGCCTTGCGACTACCCTCTTCACCAATTTGCAAAATGCGAGATTCCGCTTCATCCAAAAGGGTTCTAACTGAACGGCCTTCTGGAACAAATGCAGAATTAACAATGTTGTCAGAAACCTCAATCAAGCGACGCAAAATACTGCGGTCACGAACGATATCGGCATAACCTTTGATATTTGCTGCACTGGGGGTGCTTTGCGCTAGAGAGTTAAGGTAATCAATTCCGACTAAATCACCACCTTGCTCAGACTTAACAGCCTCATGAACAGTGATGACGTCAGCAGGATGATTGTCGCCAACTAAACGCTGAATGACCTTATAGATCAGAGCATGTTCAGGACGATAGAAATCTTTATCAGTTAACACACCACCTAGGCGATCCCAGGCTGCGTTATCAATCAGTAGACCGCCGAGCAAAGATTGCTCGGCTTCCACGGAATGCGGTGGTACTTTTAAAGCCTGCACGACTGCATCCCCAGAACCCATCATGCCAGGATTGAGCGTAATGGAACGTGAGCGGGATTCAGCCATGAGGCTAGTTTACAGATCTAAAACTTAAGCTTGCTCGCCAACAACACGGATAGTGATGTCAACCACTACATCGGTATGAACTGCAACCGCTACAGGGTGATCACCAACCATCTTCAATGGGCCAGTAGGCATACGTACAGAAGCTTTTTCGATTACAAAGCCTTTTGCCTTCAAAGCATCAGCGATGTCATGGTTGGTTACAGAACCAAACAAACGACCGTCAACACCAGCTTTTTGACCGATTTCGAGAACCAAGTCTTTGAGCTTTGCGCCAACCGCTTCAGCAGCAGCCAATTTCTCAGCAGCTACTTTTTCTAACTCAGCGCGACGCACTGCAAAATCAGCAATAGCTGTTTCAGTTGCACGACGGGCTTTGCGTTGTGGGATGAGGAAATTACGAGCGTAACCGTCTTTAACGCGAACGATGTCGCCAAGGTTGCCCAAGTTGATTACTTTTTCTAAAAGAATGATTTGCATTGAGGGCTCCCAATTATTTCTTATGTTGATCAGAGAATGGCAACAAAGCCAAGAAACGAGCACGCTTAATAGCAGTATCTAATTGACGCTGATATTTAGCTTTTGTGCCAGTCAAACGAGCTGGAGTGATCTTGGCGTTTTCGCCAATAAAGTCCTTCAATGTGTCTACATCTTTGTAGTCGATCTGTTCTACGCCAGCAACAGTGAAACGGCAATAACGCTTACGCTTGAACAATGGGTTCTGAGCTGGTTTCTTTTTGAAATCGGGTTTCTTTCCAAACGCCATGATGATTTCCTCTTTTAATTTTTCAATTGAATGTGGGTGATATGGAAAACCAGTCTTTGATTACGTAGAGTCTTGGGTGCCATGAATCCTTCAAACACTGCCTTAGCACCTAAATCCATTTGCTCTATGCCCTTTTGTATTGGGCCAATTGCTATGGCTTCAACGCTCATCTGAATTTTCCTAGCTGCTCCTACCTCGTTTACTTCGCCGCTATGTTCTAGCTGGCAATGCATCACCGGTATTCCTGCTGGTGTAAATCGAATTGCGTCTTTAGATACCAAGAATGCAGTTAGGGTGAAATGATTCAACGCCGCTCCGTCACTCTGATACGTTTTCTAGTCTGTGTATTCCTCTTCAAATTTCTAACTTAAGCCGCTGCTACAGGAGCGTCGGTTTGAGCTGATTTGCGCGCTTCTTCACGTTGTACTTCTTTCATCATGATGGAAGGCTCTGTTTCAGCTTTCTTAGTCTTGATGATGAGGTGACGCAAAACAGCATCGTTAAATTTGAACGCATGCTCTAGCTCGTCCAGAGTTTTCTGGTCGCACTCAATGTT
>JBJOJF010000107.1:0-3076 GCA_046046735.1 Pseudomonadota bacterium | reverse complement strand
CACATAACCCAACACCGCTGGTACAGATCCAGTTCCACCCACATCCCAAGACTTGGATGCTGAAGCTGCTATTTGCGGGACTCCGGCTGGGAATGTACTGAACTCAGGCTTAAGACCCAACTCTGCCCACCAATTTTTCTCAGTAGCTACGTAGAACGGTAATGCCCAATAAAGCGCAGGCTGATAGCTGACTTTAATTTCTGTTAATGCAGGTTTTGCTTGTGCCTGCACATTGCTAATGCTAACTGCCGATAAAACCGTTGCACCTAAAATACCGGCTAATGTTTTTTTAAATTGCATTTTTATCTCCTTCGTACTTTACAAAATTAAATCAATGATCAACGCCCAAGTTTTGCTCCCGTAACAACTTCCAAATCTGACTACGCAACTGCACAAATGAATTTAAATCCATTACATCCTCAATCCGCGAATGGGTATCCCAACCCTCCTTCTCGCGAATAGGTTTAATTTCAATCACATCTCTAATTAGGCCAGGTCTCCTTGACATCACAACTACACGATCGGCAAGATATACCGCCTCTTCAACTGCATGCGTAATAAATAAAACTGTTTTAGGATTTTTACGCGCAAGTCGTACAAGCTCCTCTTGCATCACTACTCGTGTTTGTGCATCCAATGCACCAAATGGCTCATCCATCAAAAGTACTTCTGGCTCAAGTACATAAGCGCGCGCAATTGCAACGCGCTGTTGCATACCGCCAGATAATTGATGGGGGTAGGCCTGTTCATAGCCCTCAAGGCCCATCAGGGAAACCAATCGGCTTGTCTTATCACGCTTCTCTTCAGCGCCCATGCTCATAGACTGCAAACCAAACTCAATATTCTCTTGAACGGTCTTCCAGGGAAATAAGGCAAACTGTTGAAAAACAACCGCACGATCTGGTCCGGGACCCTTAACCTCTTTCCCTCCAACCAGCACGCGACCTTTACTTGGCATCTCTAAACCAGCGACCATACGCATGCAGGTAGTTTTACCGCAACCAGATGGTCCAACAATAGCTACGAACTCCCTATCCTTGACGGTCAAGTTAATGCCACCGACCGCCAAAAATTCTTTGCTGCCTTGCTTGAAGCTTCTCTCTACGGAATCAAAAACAATATCGGCCATAAATCAAATTTCTCTATAGTGAATAGCAAGTTTTTCAGCCTGCCTTAGAAGTACATCAATCAATAAACCAATTAGACCAATTGCTATCATTCCGCTCATCACGATATCCGTCTGGATACTGGCTTGACCTTTAACCATCATGTAACCTACTCCGCTTGATGCAACGATTAGCTCGGCACCCACTAAGGATTGCCAACCTAGTCCCGCAGAAATCCTCAGCCCAGCAATAATGGAAGGAATGGCTGCAGGAAATAAGACCTCAGTCATCAAGCGCAACTTACCTGCCCCAAGCATTTTTGCAGCTTCAAGATATTTTTTATCTACATGAATAGCACCACGATAAGTATTAATTAACACCGGCGGAAATGCACCCATAAAAATTACTAATATAGGACCGCCAATCCCAGTTCCAAACCATAGAGCTGCAAATGGAACCCAGGCAATAGGCGCCACGAATCGAATACTTTCAAAAAATGGGGTGATTAATTGATTTGCATATTTGGACAAAGCCATCAATAAACCAAGTGGCACACCGATCAGTGCAGCCAGTAAAAAACCATACAAGAATCGCTGAAAACTAGAAGCAATATGTGTGATCAGTGTGTAGCCAGAGAATGGCTCCTGAATTAGCTGCACGAATTTGATAAGAACTTCATGAGGCGCAGGGAGAAATTGCTTTGGCACAAAACCTAAGATTGCTGCTAGATACCAAAATCCCACAAAGCTAGAAATTCCCAGTCCGGTCCAAAATATAAATGCGCTTTGGCTCAAACGATCTTGATGTGTCATCACACCCTCCAGGGCATTGCAAAGCGTTCGGCCTTAGCCAAAATTTGCGTCATCAACCATCCAGAAATTGCAACACTGATCATGCCTACTAAAATCATCGCCGGATTGATGTCTTGAGCTGCTTGATTCAAAATTGACCCCAACCCAAGCGTTGCACCCACCAACTCCGCAGCGACTAAGGTGGTCCATGAGGCTTGTAGCGAGAGTCTCAGCCCCGTAAAAATTAGCGGCAAAGCCCCTGGAATCAGCACCTCACGGTAATAAGCAAAACGCCCAATTCCCAACATAGCAGCAGCCTCACGCTGAGGCACCTCAATAGACCGCACACCCGTAAAGCTATTAATTACAGCGGGGACAAATGCGGCCACATAGATCACCATTACCTTCGCTGAATTACCCAATCCCAACCAAACAATCGCTAACGGAATCCATGCCAAAGGAGGAATGGGTCTTAATGTTAAGAAGATAGGGTTTACAAAAGTTTCGATTTTTTTATTGGCCCCCATCAGGACTCCCAATAAGATCCCCAATGAGGAAGACACCAGAAAACCTGTGGTGACTAGCACCATACTTTGGAAAATGTGCTGATATAAGTTGCCGTTACCATACCCTTGTAAGGCAATGATCTTGAATGAAACCCAGGTTTCAGTAGGGGTTGGAAATCTTGCGCTCGATATGAAACCTGTCCACTCGGTCAATCCAAACCAAGCAAGAAGTAAAAGACCAAAAAACAAAAGGAGGGAAAAAAGTCTGCTAAAAATTTCTAATTCCTTATAGAATCTCTAAAAATGTAAGCGCTTTCACAACAACCTCAATTTAACAGTAATATAAATTCTGTCTAGATACTTTCTTAAGTATTTACCCGAACCAATAATGAAAAAACCCATTGGCACAGTAACCATCCATGATGTTGCAGCCGCTGCAAACGTCTCCACTGCGACCGTATCGCGAGCCTTAAATCGTCCAGATACAGTCAGCGCTGCACTTAAGGAAAAAATTAATGGCGTCATTAAAAGGTTAGGCTATATTCCTAATGCTGGGGCGCGAGCTCTTATGCTTAGGCGCTCAGGGACAATTGGCGCCATCGTACCTACCCTAGATAATGCTATTTTTGCTCAAGGTCTTGCAGAATTCCAAAAGCAACTTAACTACGCCGGC
>JBJOJF010000106.1:0-16161 GCA_046046735.1 Pseudomonadota bacterium | reverse complement strand
TTAATTGAGGCTGGCAAAGAAGAGGCCGAGGCTAAGAAGTTATTAGATGCATTTGAACAAGTTCGCCTTGAGTTGGCGCAGTTAAGACAAGGCTTACCAAAAGATGCGCCACAAGAGATGGCTGCATTTTTAGATGTACACGGCATGATTTTGGCGGACCCAGCTTTGGCAGAGAAGCCACTCAAACTCATTCGTACACAGCGTTTAAATGCTGCTTGGGCTTTAACTACGGAGTTGAATGATCTTTTAGAGCAGTTTGCTGAGATTGAAGATGCTTATCTTAAAGAACGTGCAAATGATATTCGGCAGGTTGCCGAACGTGTTCTCAAAGCATTAAATGCGCAACAAAAAGATGCTCTCAGCGATTCTGAATTGCTATCGCCCAGCGATGTTGGAGTAGATGCCATTATTGTGGCGCACGATATTGCTCCGCACGATATGTTGCGATTCAAAGAGCATGCATTTACTGGCTTTGTGACAGATCTTGGGGGCAAAACTTCCCATACTGCCATTGTTGCTCGCAGCATGGAGATACCTGCAGTAGTAGGTGTTCGTCATGCCAGTGAAATGATTCGTCATGGTGATTGGTTGGTAATTGATGGTGAGCATGGGGTGGTAGTGGTTGCTCCGGATGAGCAACTGCTTGCTGAGTACCGCTTACTTCAAACTAAGGCGGTCGAAGAAACTCGTAAGCTTCAGGAGCTCAAACACTCCCGAACCACTACTGCAGATAATGTTGCAATTGAACTCTTAGCTAATATTGAGTTACCCGAGGATGCCACTCAAGCGGTAGACTTAGGCGCCATTGGTGTTAGTTTGTTCCGCTCTGAATTTTTATTCATGGACCGCAATCAAGCGCTTCCCGATGAAGAGCAGCAATACCAAGAATATCGTCGCGTTGTTGATTTAATGCATGGTCTACCCGTCAATATTCGTACTATCGACGTGGGCGCAGATAAGGCCCTTGGATCAGGCTCAGATCTATCTCAAACTGGTACTTCACCGTTGGGTTTGAGGGCAATTCGCTGGTCTTTGACTGAACCAGAGATTTTCTTAACGCAATTACGTGCCATCTTAAGAGCTTCAGCCCATGGTCAGGCGCGCATCATGATCCCGATGCTGGCACATGTGCGAGAAATTGATGAGACCTTACGCCTAATTGAAAAAGCTAAGCAACAATTACATCAGCGTGGTCAGGCATTTAATCCCAATATTCAAGTGGGCGCCATGATTGAAATTCCGGCAGCGGCTTTAGTGCTACCGCTGTTTATCAATCGCTTCGATTTCTTATCGATTGGTACTAACGATTTAATTCAGTACACCTTAGCAATTGACCGGGCTGATCATGCGGTTGCGCATCTCTATGACCCATACCATCCTGCAATTCTTAATTTGCTCTTCAATATTATTGATCAAGCAAAGCGTGCCAATATTCCTGTGGCAGTTTGTGGGGAGATGGCGGGCGACCCTTCAATGACCAAGTTATTGTTGGGCATGGGCCTAACCGATTTTTCAATGCACTTTAGTCAATTACTTTTGGTGAAGCGTGAAATCCTGAAAGCTGATGTTGGCCTATTAAAATCTCGCATTGCTGCCGTACTGCAGGCGATTGAGCCAGAAGAGCAAGCAGAGGCGCTTGAAAAACTAGTCGCCTAAGCACTTCAGCTTTAGTGAGTGCTCCCACAAACTAAGCATTCCGAGTTTCTAGAAATACGAATTTCACTGATTTGAGTGTTGAGGGCGTTCCATAGCAACATTCTGCCGACTAGTGGCTCACCAAATCCAATGAGCAGTTGTAAAGCTTGGGCCGCTTGCATAGCGCCAATAATTCCAACGAGTGGTGAGAAGATCCCCATGCTGGCGCAACTGACTTCTTCAAACTGCTCTTGAGGGGAAAAGAGGCAGGCGTAACAAGGCGAGGAATCGCTACGTGAATCAAAGACATTTAGTTGGCCATCAAACTTCAGTGCTGATCCAGAGACCAGTGGTTTCTTGTGTTTAAAGCAGGCAGCGTTAATGAGGTGGCGAGTCGAGAAATTGTCAGTGCAATCTAAAACAATATCGACATCGGGTAGTAATGAATCCAGCAGTACTGGCGTTGCCTTGCCTTCAATAGCATGAATGACAAGTGATGAATTCATGTTTTGTAGAAATTGCTTTCCGGATTCCACTTTGCTTTTGCCAATCGAGTTTTGGCTATGCATGATTTGACGTTGTAGATTCGTCAATTCAACTTTATCGTGGTCAAGCAAAGTGATTTTTCCTACTCCAGCTGCAGCCAAATAAGGCGCAGCAGCACTACCTAAACCACCTGCTCCAATGATGAGAACGTGAGATTTAAGCAGCTTCTCTTGGCCATCAACATCTATTTCCTCGAGCAGTAAATGCCTTGAGTAGCGCAGTAGCTGCTCGTCATTCATGAGTAAAGCGCCTGTATCTAGAGATTATTCAAGCTTGGAAGCGGAGCGCTTCACCGGCTCTCCATTGATGAAGGCGACTGCTTGAGAGAGCATGAAGTCATCGGCACCACCAAGTTCGATGGGTTTCTTGGCCTTATCCTTTTCTTTCTCTTCAGGAGTCTTCTTGGCATTTTTTTCTTCAATGCGTTGTAACTCTTCAAGGCGACGCTTTTCACGATCGGCTATTAACTTTTCTTCCGAGGATTGCTTATTGCGTAAGTGTTTTTCACTATCAATTTCGCGGGTAATCAAAACGTCATCAGGATCGCCGTCCTTGTTTTGATCTACTGCAATATCTGGTTTGATTCCATAAGCCTGAATTGATCTACCGGTAGGAGTGTAGTAATAGGCGGTAGTAATCTTTAATGCAGAGTCATTGGTTAGTGGGCGAACAGTTTGTACTGAGCCCTTACCAAAAGTAGTTTTGCCAATGATGGTTGCACGCTTATAGTCTTGTAATGCTCCGGCAACGATTTCGGAAGCGGATGCTGAATAGGCATTAACTAAAACTACCATTGGTAGTTTTTTGAAGATCGCAGGGACGCTTGCCAATGGATCGCCTGGTTCGCTTAAGCGATACATCGCTGGTGTGGCATTAAATACCTGCTTAGAGTCAGGCGTCTGCCCTTTGGTCGAAACAATTACTGCATCTGCTGGCAAGAAGGCTGCAGCAACGCCTACGGCGCCTTGAAGTAGGCCGCCACCGTTATTGCGCAGATCAAGAATGATGCCCTTGAGCTTGGGATCTTGATTGGCGAGATCGGTTAACTTTTTAGCAAGGTCGGGGACTGTGCGCTCCTGAAAGCTGGTAACCCGAACCCAAGCAATATTGTTGTCTAAGAGCTTTGCTTTGACTGATTGAACTTTGATTTCAGCGCGAGTAATAGTTACCGGAAAACTACGCTCTTCACTTTTGCGAAAGACGGTTAGAGTAATTTTTGTGCCTGGAGTGCCGCGCATTGTACGAACAGCTTTATCTAAGGACATGCCTCTTACCGGCTTGTCATCAAGACGTGTAATTAAATCCCCAGCTTGTAAACCGGCACGCGCTGCAGGACTATCTTCGATTGGATTAAGAACCTTGACTACGCCATCTTCAGAAGTAATCTCAATACCAAGTCCAGCAAACTTACCGCTAGTTTGCTCTTGCATCTCTGAGAAATCTTTTTTGTCTAAATAGGTTGAGTGAGGATCAAGACTGCTGACCATGCCTTTGACGGCATCCGTAAGAAGTTGTTTGTCCTCAATCGGCTCAACATACTCACGTTTAATTTGAGCGAAGACGTTGGAGAGTGTGCGTAACTCATCTAAGGGCAGTGTTGCACCTTGTTGGGCTGTAGCTGATAGCTGGATGGTGGCTGCAACCCCGGCAATTAAGCCAACAGCAACAAGGGCAAAGTTCTTAAAAAATACGCGCATGCTTCTGTTTTACCTTAATCCAAATAAAAATGTTGAATTGGTTTGAGGTTGTCATCTAACTCATAAACGAGCGGAATGCCATTCGGGACATTAATTTCCATAATGTCTTCATCCGATACCTGGTCTAGATACTTAATAAGCGAGCGAATGCTGTTGCCATGAGCAACTAACAGGACGCGTTTGCCTGCTTTAAGTGCTGGTGCAATAGATTCATTCCACAAGGGAAGCACGCGCTCCACATTATCTTTTAGGCATTCGCCTAATGGAATGTCAGAGGTGCTGAGTTTTTCGTAACGGCGATCATTTTGAGGGTTGCGCTCATCACCTGCCTCTAAAAGAGGTGGGCGGACATCATAGGAGCGTCGCCAGATATGAACCTGAGCATCACCATATTGGGCAGCAGTCTCAGCCTTGTTTAGTCCAGTCAGCGCGCCATAGTGCCTCTCGTTTAATCGCCAGCTGTGCACGACTGGAAGCCACATTAAATCCATAGTGTCTTGAACGTGCCAAAGTGTGCGAATCGCACGTCTTAATACAGAGGTATAGGCGATATCGAACTCGTAGCCAGCTTTGCGCAGGTTTTCACCAGCTGCTAGGGCTTGTTCAGTGCCTTTTGGGGTTAAGTCAACATCCGCCCAGCCAGTGAAGCGGTTTTCAAGGTTCCAGGCGGATTCGCCATGACGAATAAGGACAAGTTGTTTCATAGAGCCATTCTATAATCCGGTGATGAACTTTCTCACGCAAATTGATAATTTAGCGCTTATTGCCCTCCTTTTGGTTTCGGGCGCAGCGCTTTTCCTGCCTACATTATCTACGCTTATTAGCGGAAAAGGCTTGTCACCTACAGAAGCAACGATTTGGATTAATCGTCGCAAAGCCGCTGTTTTGGATCTTCGCCCTGAGGCTGAATTCAAAGCGGGCCATTTGCCTGGTGCCAAACATGTTTCTGCCTCTCAAATTGCCGCCAGCCTTGAAAAGCTGAAGTTAGACCGCAAAAACCCCATCATTTTGGTTTGCCAATCTGGTGTGAGCGCCCGCAAAGTGATTCCTGAAGTGCAAAAACTCGGCTTTTCCGAGGTTGCAGTATTGGATGGCGGCGTTCAAGCGTGGCAGGCTGCAGCACTTCCTTTAGTCAAATAAGCGGAGCTTTTGATCATGCCCCAAATCGTCATGTACAGCACTCAGGTTTGCCCATATTGTGTAATGGCAGAGAAGCTGTTGAAAAGTAAAGGTGTTGCCAATCTTGAAAAGATCTTGATTGATCGTGATCCGGCTCAGCGCGAAATCATGATGACTCGTACTGGTCGTCGCACTGTGCCGCAAATTTATATTGGTGAAACGCATGTTGGAGGCTATGACGATCTGGTTGCCCTTGATCGTGCCGGTCAACTCGATCCACTCTTAGCGTAAAAATTTATTTAGAAAGCCTGCAATGACCGAACAAACCACGCCAACTCAAGACGCAACTGATAACTCAAAAGAGCCAGGCTTTCGGATTCAGCGAATCTACCTGAAAGACTTATCTTTAGAGCAGCCTCATGCCCCACAAATTTTATTAGTCTCGGCTGAGCCACAAGTTGAGGTGGAAGTTGATGTTGCTGTTACTAGACTAGGCGATGAGATTTTTGAGGTTGCTTTAATTGCTACAGTGACCGCTAAAGTAGAAAACAAGGTGCTATTCCTGGTAGAGGCAAAGCAAGCAGGTATTTTTGAATTTAGCAATATCCCGCCGGAGCAAATTGATCCTATGCTAGGTATCGCTTGCCCAACCATTTTGTATCCTTACTTACGTTCAAATATTGCCGACACAATTAGTCGCGCCGGCTTCCAGCCAATTCATTTGAATGAAATTAATTTCCATGGCATGTATGAGCATCGCATCATGCAGGCTCAGCAAGCTGCCGCCGAGGAAAGTAAAGGAAGTCTTCCTAACTAAATCCACGCGAAAGGTCCACAGATCATGAAAGTGACGCTGCTTGGAGCTGGTTCCTGGGGTACTGCTATGGCTGCACAGGCTGCACGCTATCTACCGGATGGCGATGTCTGCTTATGGTCACGCAGTGCCAAACAGTTAGAAGAAATTCAAAAGACTGGTCAAAACCCATCGTATTTAGCGGATGTTGTTCTACCTAAGAGTCTGCAATTAGAAAGTAGTTTTGAGCGTGCAATTGAACGCTTAACTGCAAATGATCTATTGGTGATTGCTACACCGATGTCGGGTTTATCTGAGACGGTCGCCCATGTATTGCAGGTTGCCAAGCACCCGCTCAATATTGTTTGGTTATGCAAGGGTTTAGAGCCCAGCACTACTTTATTGCCTCATCAAGTGGTAGCGCGTGAAGATCAACTTCATAGCCATGGTTTACATCATTCGTATGGTGCCTTATCTGGTCCCAGTTTTGCACAAGAGGTTGGCAAAGGAATGCCTTGCGCATTAACGGTTGCCAGTAAATCTAATACTTTGTGTGACATTGTGCAGGGTGCTTTTCATCACGGAAATATGCGCATTTATGCTAGCGATGATTTGATTGGTGTTGAATTAGGTGGCGCCATTAAAAACGTTTTAGCAATTGCTGCTGGTATTGGTGATGGCTTAGATCTTGGTCTGAATGCCCGGGCTGCATTGCTAACCCGTGGTTTGTCAGAAATGATGCGCTTAGTTAAAGCGGCTGGAGGCAGGCCTGAGACTTGCATGGGTTTAACGGGCGTTGGCGATTTAATTTTGACCGCGACTGGAGATCTTTCTCGTAACCGCCGAGTTGGCTTAGCGCTTGCAGCAGGCAAATCTTTGCCACAAATATTAGATAGCTTGGGTCATGTCGCAGAAGGTGTGCTTTGCGCAACCGCAGTAGGCAGTCTAGCCAACCGGCTAGGCGTAGAGATGCCAATTACTATGATGATGGGTGAAGTGTTATCCGGAAATCTTTCGCCACAGGAAGCTGTTAAAAAACTGATGGGGCGCGATCCTAAGGTCGAAGCTTAAGTATCTAGCCGCCGCCAAGTAATCCGTTTTGGCGCCAGGCTTCGTAAACCACAATAGCAACAGTATTCGATAGGTTTAAGCTGCGACTGCTATCTTGCATCGCAAGGCGCATTTGATTTGGTATGGGAATTGAGCTTCTCACTTCCTCGGTAATGCCTTTAGTTTCCGAGCCAAAAACAAAGTAATCATCCGGTAGATAGTTGCCATCATGAAACTTCCCAGAGCCTTTGGTAGTCAAAGCAAAAATGCGCTCAGGTTTAGGTTGTTCGCTAGCAATAAATTGTGCCCAGTTGGAATGCACTTTAACTTTTGCGAACTCGTGATAATCCAATCCTGCGCGCCGGAGTTTGGCGTCTTCCATTGGAAAGCCAAGAGGTTCAATTAAATGCAATTTAGCGCCCGTGTTAGCGCAAAGACGAATAATGTTTCCGGTGTTGGGCGGAATCTCTGGTTCGAATAAAACAATATTAAACATGGGTTGTTCTTTGTAATACTTTTATTGCCGAGGTTGAAGTGTTCTTAATAGAACCCAGTTCATGACTCGTGATACGCCATTGTCCTTCAGAACGCGGGCAATTTCATTCAAAGTTGCGCCGCTGGTCATGACATCGTCAAAGACAATGACAGCCTGGTTTGCTATTTGGCTTTGGAATGAGGGATTGATATAAAACATGCCTTGAATAGCTTCATAGCGAGCCATCTTATTTTCATTGGCCTGGCTCTCAGTATGGTGGTGGCGTTTTAATACCCATGGATTCTTTTGAATGCGATCTTCGCAATCCATTTTCCTGAGCACTTCCCAACTTTGATTAAATCCTCGGGAGCAGAGTTTTTCTGGGCTCAGCGGAACCGGAAGTATGAAGTTGGCGCAGGTATTGATTTGATCTTTCTGAATGACTTGATTCCATGCAAAAGCAAGGCCATGTGCAAACGAGAGACGCCTTTGATATTTGAGCTGATGCAATGCCTTCTGAAGTTTGCCATGGTATCGATCGAGGCAATATGTCTCATCAAAGTAGGGCGGATGATTAAGACAGTTATTACAGCGTTGATTGCATAGTTCATTGTTCAGCAGAGTGACCCCGCATTGTCGGCAGCACTCATAATTAATCAATGCTTCTTTAGTCAAATGCTTTTTACAATCAGAGCAAAGTAGGTCATTCTGAAATCGATCGCATACGATGCACGAGCTTGGCAAAATATGTGCGCAAATAGATTGGAAAATATTCTCTAATGATTGCATCGGGCGCTGAGTATACTGAGCCAATGACCCAACCAATCAAATGGCTTCAGGAAGAGATTGCAGACCGTATGTTGCAAAAATTAGATATCGTGAAGCTGCAAGTAAATGATGTTTTAGTCATTCCAGATTTTCTTGGAGCGCATGCTCGCGCCCTGACTAAGCGTTTTCCTGGGACACGTTTTTCTAGTGTTCCAGAAGAGGGTTTATCTGGGTTTGATTTGTTGAGATTGAAGCTATCTCGTATTTACCACTCGAAAGGTAGCAGTAAATACGTATGCGACTTTGACGAATATAAAAAAAATGGTCGCATTAATCTTCCAGATAATTCTGTAGATTTAGTATTCAGTGTTTTATTCATCCAAGATTTGGCCGATCCAAAACATTTTTTGCAAGAATGTTGGCGCGTCCTAAAAGAGGGCGGCTTACTTTCCTTTAGTTACTTGGGGCCCGATACCGGGAAAGAGCTACGCTCGGGAGCTGATTTTCTTGGTTTACCCATTCAGGCATTGACTAGCCCATGGGATATGCACGATATGGGTGATGCCCTTTTAGGGGCAAGATTCTCTGATCCAGTGATGGATATGGAGTTTCTAAATCTAGACTATGAATCCGACGCATTGTTACTAGCCGATTCCGAGGCTTTGAAATTACTTAAGTTGCAAGAGAAAAGCCCACTTCCGGGGGTCGAATTGCCCAAAAAACTCACTTTAGAGCTGGTTTATGGCCATGCCTGGGCTTTAGGAAAGCACCTTGCTACAGCGCAAGACAATGTAGCCTATATTGATCTAAATCAAATCGGGCGCAAGACTAGGAGCGATTCTGCTTAAGTGTGAGTGCTCACTATCTTTTAAACCTTTGCCAAGATTGAGCGTGACATGGTTTACCCCGTTTGTTGTTGCGCCTAATTAACCCTATAATCTGCGCTAGATGTATTGGCTTGATACCGCTTTTTTGGGCTATCTGGGGCAGTATTGCCGCAGAAGTTCACGACAATAAACAGAGAATAAGATGAATTTATTTGGAAAAGTCACAAGGGCTTCGCTCTTTTTAGTAGCAGCCTTCGGCACAGCGTTTGCAAACGCAGCAGAAAATATGCCTGGCGGCCCAGCTGTTAATCAGTTGAATTTCACCGCTCCTGCGACAAAAATCATGCAAGAGATTCATTGGTTGCATTGGATGATGTTGATCATTTGCGCATTGATTTTTATTGGCGTATTCGGGGTGATGTTTTATTCCATCTTGAGGCACCGCAAATCACTCGGTGCGAAATCAGCTTCTTTCCATGAAAGCACAACTGTAGAAATCATTTGGACAGTTATTCCACTACTCATTGTTATCGGCATGGCTTTGCCTGCAACCAAGACAGTGGTGGCAATGAAAGACACTACTAACTCAGACATCACCATTAAGACCACTGGCTATCAGTGGAAGTGGGGTTACGACTACATCAAAGGTGAAGGCGAAGGCATTAGCTTCTTGTCCACTATGTCTACTTCCCGTGAAGCAATTAATAACTTAGCACCCAAGTCAAATACATATTTAATGGAAGTGGATAACGAGATGGTTGTGCCGGTTGGTAAAAAAATCCGCATGATCACAACTGCTAATGACGTTATCCATTCATGGACAATTCCAGCGTTTGGTGTGAAGCAAGATGCGATTCCTGGTTTTGTGCGTGACACTTGGTTCCGCGCTGACACTATCGGTACATACCGCG
Organism: Pseudomonadota bacterium; assembly: GCA_046046735.1. Classification (GTDB taxonomy): domain Bacteria; phylum Pseudomonadota; class Gammaproteobacteria; order Burkholderiales; family Burkholderiaceae; genus Polynucleobacter. The sequence goes on along the minus strand of JBJOJF010000106.1, from coordinate 6,340 downwards.
GTCAGTGCTCTGAGCTGTGCGGTGCCGAGCATGCCTTTATGCCTATCGTTGTTAAGGTGGTCTCCCAAGAGGATTACACCAAGTGGGTAGATGAGAAGAAAAAAGAAATGGGTGCAGCTTCTGATGATCCTTCTAAGGTTTACACATTAGAAGAGCAAAAAGATCGCGGCGCAAAAGTGTACGCAGCTAATTGTGCTGCTTGCCACCAGCCAAGCGGTAAGGGTGCTGGCGCATTCCCTGCGCTAGATGGCAGCAAGATGGTTCTTGGACCAAAAGCAGCCCAGTACAACATTCTCATTAATGGTAAGGGTGCTATGCCGAAGTGGGCTGGCGTGATTTCTGATGGCGATATTGCTGCAGTGATGACCTATACCCGTAATGCATGGGGCAATAAAACTGGTGAAGTAATCCAGACCCAAGACATTGTTTCTGCACGTGCTGGCAAGTAATTATTTAAGAATTTATACAGATCAAACTAAACCGGAGTAATCCATGAGCACCATTTCAACTACCCACGATCACGCACACGATCACGCGCATGATGATCACACGCCACATGGTTGGCGTCGTTGGTTGTTTGCAACCAACCATAAAGACATCGGTACGATGTACTTGATCTTCTCGTTCGTTAGCTTATTGGCTGGCGGCGTGATGGCGTTGGGGATTCGCCTTGAGTTGTTCCAACCTGGCTTGCAATTTTTACGTCCTGAGTTCTTTAACCAGCTCACTACGATGCATGGTTTGGTGATGGTGTTCGGTGCAATCATGCCGGCATTCGTTGGTTTTGCGAACTGGATGATTCCATTGCAAATCGGCGCATCCGATATGGCATTTGCTCGTATGAATAACTTTAGCTTCTGGATTCTGCCAGTAGCAGCTTGTTTGTTGTTTGGTTCATTCTTGGCTCCTGGTGGTGCTCCTGCAGGTGGCTGGACTTTATATGCTCCATTAACGTCGCAAATGGGCCCTGGCTTGGACATGGGTATTTTTGCATTGCATTTATTGGGTGCCTCTTCAATCATGGGTTCGATTAACATCATCGTGACCATCTTGAACATGCGCGCGCCTGGCCTCACATTGATGAAGATGCCAATGTTCTGCTGGACTTGGTTGATTACTGCTTACTTGTTGATTGCTGTGATGCCTGTATTGGCTGGCGCAATCACCATGGTTCTCACAGACCGCCACTTCGGTACTTCATTCTTCTCCGCTGTTGGTGGTGGTGACCCAATCATGTTCCAGCATATTTTCTGGTTCTTCGGTCACCCAGAGGTTTACATCATGATTCTTCCGGCTTTCGGAATCGTGAGTGAGATCATTCCTGCGTTCTCTAGAAAAACATTGTTTGGCTACAGCTCGATGGTTTATGCAACAGCATCCATTGCTATTTTGTCATTCATCGTTTGGGCTCACCACATGTTTGCAACTGGTATGCCAGTAACTGGTCAGTTGTTCTTCATGTACGCCACAATGTTGATCGCTGTTCCAACAGGCGTGAAGATTTTCAACTGGGTTGCAACAATGTGGAAAGGTTCAATGACTTTTGAAACTCCTATGTTGTGGGCAGTTGGTTTTATTTTCGTGTTCACAATGGGTGGCTTCACAGGTTTGATCCTAGCGATGGCTCCAATTGATATTGGCGTACAAGATACTTACTACGTAGTTGCTCACTTCCACTATGTATTGGTAGCGGGCTCATTGTTTGCGATGTTTGCTGGCTTCTACTACTGGTGTCCAAAGTGGACTGGCTACATGGCTAATGAAACTCGCGGCAAGATCCACTTCTGGACTTCCATGATTTTCTTCAATATCACCTTCTTCCCAATGCACTTCTTGGGCTTGGCTGGTATGCCACGTCGTTACGCTGACTACCCAACTCAGTTCGCTGACTTCAACATGATCGCCTCTATTGGTGCGCTTGGTTTTGGCTTGTCTCAGGTTTACTTCTTGCTATTCGTTGTAATGCCTGCCTATAACGGCAAGGGCGAAAAAGCACCGATGAAGCCATGGGATGGCGCCAAAGGTTTGGAATGGACTGTGCCTTCACCAGCACCACACCATACTTTTGAAACACCACCAAATGCTGCAGAGTTAAATGCCGCAGGAATCTAAAGCAGCACTTCAAAAATCCCAATCTGCGAATAACCGTAGATTGGGTTATATCCTTTTAAGCGTTGCCGTTGTATTTTTTATTGGCATCGTTATTAAACGGAGCGTGCTGGGTTAATTCCCAACAACCATACTTATGACAGCAACCGCATCCATCAACCGTCAAATCTTATTGAAGCTGCTCATTGCTTCAGTAATGATGTTCGGTTTTGGTTATGCATTGGTGCCAATGTACAAGGCCTTGTGTGAGGTAACTGGTATCAATGTGGTTACTAGTAAGAATGATTACGGTGTTCGTGCATATAGCGCAAACAAAGTAGGTAATTCTCAAGTTGATTACTCCCGCAAAGTAACGATTGAATTTGATTCAAACAGCCGCGGTCCTTTTACGTTTCGTCCAGTCAAGAATTTTTTGGAAGTCCATCCTGGAGAGATGACTGAGATTGTGTATGAAGTAACCAATAATATGAACCGCTCCGTTGAAGCGCAGGCAATCCCAAGTTATGCCCCAAAGAGCGCAACGGAGTTTTTTACTAAATTAGAGTGTTTTTGTTTTCAACAGCAGACTCTGGCTGCTCATGAAGTCAAAAAGATGCCGGTAGTATTTGTAATTGATGCAGGCTTACCGGCCGATGTAAAAACAATTACTTTGTCATATACCTTCTTTGAGTTAGGCGTAGGTCAGCAGCCTGCTGGCTCCACCACTCCTAAATCGAAGGTAGCTTCATGAAAAAGAAAAGTACTTTTTTGCAGTCTATGGTTGCCGTGATGTGGGCTTTCTTGGGAGTGCGAAAAAAGTCTGGTTTGCAGGAAGATGTAGCTTCATTGAGTTTTATCCACATTATTATTGCGGGAGTACTTGGTGCCTTAATTTTTATGGGCGTACTCCTCTTGATAGTTAAAGCAGTTGTGTCCCATTGATTATTTTTTGATTGAATAGAGAGAATAAGATGTCATCCAATTCAACCCCTTACTATTTTGTTCCTGGGCTATCTAGCCATCCAGCTTCAGCTGCGCTAGGCTTGCTTGCCTTTGGTGCCGGCATGTCTGGTTGGGTAAACCACGCAGCTTGGGGAGGCCCGGTAACTGCAGTGGGCGTTCTATGGGTTTTGTTCGTGCTCTATAACTGGTTCGGCGACACCATTGCAGAGTCTAATGCCGGCAAGAATGGCGTTAACGTTGATATTTCTTACCGCTGGTCGATGGCTTGGTTCATCTTCTCAGAGATCATGTTCTTCGGCGCATTCTTTGCTGCCTTGTTCTATGCGCGCAATATTGCGATGCCTTGGATGGGTGATGTTGAGAGCAAGTTGATCTGGCCTGATTTCACAGCAGTTTGGCCTAATGATGGCCCAGCTGGCTTGGTAGAAAAATTCACCACCATGGGTCCATGGCCGATTCCAACAATCAACACTCTGTTGCTTTTGTCTTCAGGTGTAACCGTTACTTACGCTCACCACGCGCTTCGTGAAAACCACATGAAGCAGGCTATTAATGGCCTGGCTGCAACGGTTGGTTTGGGTATCGTCTTCTTGGGCTTCCAGATGTATGAGTACTACCATGCATACCATGCCTTGAACTTGAAATTGACTTCAGGTGTCTATGGCTCAACATTCTTTATGTTGACTGGCTTCCATGGCTTCCACGTATTCCTCGGTGGATTGATGTTGGCAATTGTCTTGCGCCGCATGATTCGTGGTGACTTTACTGCTGATAACCATTTTGCGTTTGAAGGTGCTGCGTGGTACTGGCACTTCGTTGACGTGGTTTGGCTTGGTCTCTACATCGCCGTTTACTGGATGTAATGAAATAAAAATCGGGGCTTCAAGCCCCGATTTGTTTTGGATGTCGATTGTGTTGAGGGTTAGTTTGTTCCTACCCTTACGCCTGTAGCCTCGATGTAGCCAAAGTAGTGGGCAATTAAAATTCCTAGGAAGAGTACGATTGAGAGTCCAATTCGCAACATCAGGGACTGAACCATTCTTGAGCTACCACCCTTATCTTTCATCATGAAGTAGAGTGCTGAACCTAAGCTTCCTACAATCATTATTAGTGCAATCGGAATAATCCATTTCATCTCAAAATACCTTTGTGAAAATTTTTTCTAGCTTCATTACTAGTCGTCTAGTTGCTACTTTATCAGCCCTAGCGGTAGTGATGGTTGGTTGCGGCGCTGGCATATGGCAGCTCAATCGAGCTGACCAGAAAATACGCCTAGGCGAGTCTTTAGGGGCAAGATTGGCATTGCCAGTACTTAGTGCCAACTCCAGTCCTATGAGCCTGGATTTAGCCATGGAGCGTCGAATTACTGCACAGGGCCGCTTTTTAGTGGAAGAGGCTATTTGGCTAGACAATCGCCCAAGGCCTGTCCCCTTGGCCGGATCTAATACTACCCAGTCTGGTTTTTATTTAATGATGCCTTTGAAGCTAGATGGTCAAGAAACCGTACTTTGGGTCAATCGAGGCTGGGCTCCTCGCAATAATGAGAACCGTATTCAGCTGCCACCAATTGATACCCCTTCAGGAAGCATCACTATTGAGGGGGTTGGCTTTCCTCATCCGGGTAGGGTTTATGAATTGGGTCAAAAAGAGGCTACTAGAAGTAAGCCCCGGATCGAGCAAAACTTTAACTTGGCAGAAGAGGCTCAGAGTCACGGCTGGGCTCAACTACCCTTTATTTTGAGGGAGTCTAGCTCCACAAAAAATGATGGTTTATTTAGAAATTGGCCCTTGCCAACAAATGGTGTCGATCGCCATTATGCTTATGCCTTTCAGTGGTTTGCTTTGGCCTTAGTCGGATTTGTGTTTTGGCTGATTGGCGGATTAGTGAAGTATCGGCGAGACATTGGAGTAAACGGAGATAGAGTGTGAGTGATAAAGAGTTATTGATTCCAGCATCACAAACAGATTCATCAGCGATTAACGCGCAGACTCGGCGTGGACGTATTCAAATGCTGCTTTTATTGCTCGCTTGCGCAGCCCCGGTGATTGCCTCGTACTTTGCTTACTACGTGATTAAACCAGAGGGAGCTAAGACCAACTTTGGAACTTTGGTACAGCCTGCTCAAGAGCTTGATTCGGATTGGTTTGAGATTCCCGTTAAGGGCAAGTGGACTCTTTTGGTGGCTAGACCAGCTGGTGATTGCACCATTAAAGACGAAGCTTGTTTAGAGGCATTGTTTTTAATGCGTCAGTTGCGAATTGCCATGGGAAGGGAAAGTGGGCGCGTGCAGTTGGTTTGGGTGAATACCGATGGCAAGCCAGTTGACCCTGAAGTGTTAAAGGCCTACGATCAAAAAGCAGCTGGCTTTCAGATTGTGTCATTGCCAACTAATCCTCAAGCAAGAGCTCAATTTAATGCATGGCTAGATCGTGAAGGCGCCGGACAAAAGATTCAACTGATTGACCCCAGTCCCGCCAAGATGATGTATTTCCCGGTAAGTAATTCACCCAAAGAATTTGGTAGCATCAAAAAAGATTTAGAAAAATTACTGCGCCTGAATCGTAAAGGCGAAAATTTGCAATGAGTAGCTTCTTGTTGCTTGCGGAGTTGGCCGCAATTGCAATTATTTTTGCCGGTTTACCCTTGCTTTATCTTTGGACGCGGCCTGGGTTTAGCTTTTTCCAAAAACTGAATTGGGTTTTAGTCTTCATGACTTTTGATCTGATTGTGTTTGGTGCATTTACTCGTCTTACAGATTCAGGCCTGGGATGCCCTGACTGGCCTGGTTGTTATGGCACCTCAAACCCTTGGCATGCAATTGGCGAGATCCAGCAAGCGGAGGCCAATATGCCAACAGGTCCTGTGACGGTGATGAAGGCGTGGATTGAAATGATTCACCGCTACCTTGCTATGACAGTGGGTGCATTGATCCTGATTCAGGTCGGCTTAGCATGGAGCAAGATGAAGAGTTTAGGTAAGCAACCTTTTTTTGCTAGTCTCGGTTTGCTTTTACTTGTTTGCATTCAGGGTGCTTTTGGTGCTTGGACGGTAACCCTAAAATTGCAACCCATTATTGTGACCATTCATCTGATGTTGGCTTTAGTTTTGTTGGCATGCTTGACAGCGTATGCGCAACAAGAATGGCGAGAGCAAAATTCTGCAATACGTCAGTTTCAAGCAAGACCACTTTCTAGAAAATTACTAGTCATTGCCTCTTTTGTTTTGGCTGTACAGATTTTCTTAGGCGCTTGGGTGAGCACGAATTATGCTGTCTTAGCTTGCCCGGAC
>JBJOJF010000105.1:0-7824 GCA_046046735.1 Pseudomonadota bacterium | reverse complement strand
TAAAAAGCCAACTACGGCATCGGCTTCTAGGCCAACTTGTTTGGCAAACAGCGCCCCCGCAGCCGCAAATGCCTCGGCCCTACTTTTGGATGGGTTATCGAGAGCAATGCGGTCGAGGGAGAAAAGATCAGTTAGGGCATTCATGTCAGATGATTATAGGTGCCCTGTCACCAAAGATTACTCATAATGTTTTTCATGGTGGTGATCTTGGATTTTTTCCTTGTGCTTCACAACTTGACGCTCAAGTTTATCCACTACAGCATCCATTGCATGATAGAGGTCGGCATTGTGCGCTTCAGCGTATAGCTCCTTGCCCTTAAGGTGAATAGTGATCTCAGCAGTTTGGCGGAGATTCTTCTCTTTGGCGTTGTCAACAATCAAGAAAGCGGAAGCATCAAGCACATGATCAAAGTGCTTGCGAATTTTGGCTAATCCCGACTCAAGGTGGGTTCGCATGGCTGGTGTAACTTCGACGTGACGGCTATTAATTTTTAAATTCATCAGCAGCTCCTATTCAAAGCAATACGCGTGCGCAAAAAATTACCCGGGGTGCGCAGCAGGCCCCTGTAATGTTGTACTGAATTATTTGGAAATGAACTTCATGAACCTCCAGCGTATCAGCGATTTTGCTGAAAACCAAGGGGGCAGATCATTTTTATTTAATAAATATTCAAAAAACCAAGAATATTTACATGCGGAAGTTTTCGCCCAGATACACCCTGCGGACTGCATCATTCTGAATGATCTGGTCAGGCTGACCTTCAGCAAGAACACTTCCCTCGCTGATGATGTAGGCATGATCACAAATACCTAAAGTCTCGCGAACATTATGGTCGGTAATTAATACACCGATTTGACGATCTCTCAAGAAGCGCACAATTCTTTGGATCTCTCCGACAGCAATTGGGTCAACACCAGCAAAAGGTTCATCCAGAAGAATAAATTTTGGTTGTGATGCTAATGCTCTAGCAATCTCCACACGGCGACGTTCGCCACCTGATAAGGAGAGTGCTGGATTATTTCGTAAATGGCTGATTTGAAGCTCGCCCAGTAACTCATCCAGGCGTTGGGCAATTTCTGCCTTGCTTAAAGGTTTTCCACCTTGTACTTGCAGCTCTAAGACTGCTTGAATATTTTCAGCAACATTGAGCTTCCTAAAGACAGAGGCTTCTTGTGGAAGATATGACAACCCCATGCGGGCGCGCTCATGAATGGGTAGGCTGGTGATATCGGTGCCATCTAAAACAATACTGCCGCCATCCAAAGGCACTAAGCCAACGATCATATAGAAAGAGGTTGTTTTGCCTGCGCCATTAGGACCCAGCAAACCAACCACCTCACCACATTTCACTTCCACAGAAACATCTCGTACCACCGTGCGAGAGCCATAACGCTTTTGAAGATGGTGCGCGCTTAGAGTTGGGATGTTTGACTTGTCGCTTGAATCCGTAATCATTTCTGTAGTTTAGCTTTTCTTCTTGGTGAAAGGATTGCTCTAGCCGTAGGCAGGTCTTCTGCTTTGGCATCTGCTGGTGGCGAAACTAGATAGTATTGGGTGACATCGTCATACTCAATTTTCGAGCCGCGCAACTGATCAAGCACTTGCATATTATGAAGGCGCTTTAAGCTGGCATCTCCCGTAAGGGTGAGCAGTTCTGTTTTTGCGTTGTAGGTTACCGTTTGACCGCGACCGTGCATAAATTCATCCGCCGGACCTTCGCGTCTTTGTCTGAAGGTGGCGACCGACTCAGAGTTGCCTTTGACATCAATGTATTCATAGCCTTCGGGGTCTACCTTGATATTCCCTTTTTCGCCGGTAATCACAATGCTGCCTTTAATGAGTAGTACTTCGCCCTCTAGTTCGTAGGCTTGTTGCACATCATTGACGGATAGCTTTTCCGCCTCCAAGACAATCGGTTTATCTTGATCTGCTTTTTCTGCAAATGCAGATGTCATGATGAAAGCGCTCATCAGAAAAAGTACTCTGGTAATGCAGATGATTACCCTCATTGCTGGGCTCCAGGTTGGATCCGTTCTATGCGACCCTTCACTTGACCCAATAAAACCATGCTTTGTTCAATGTTATTGAATATGCCGCCCTCAGTCGATTGCATGACCGAAACGCCTTGTTCAAGTGTCACAGGCTTGGCTGTCTCAATAACGTCATCATTGATGAGTACTTTGAAATACGTAGACCGAGCAGTCATGCGCGGTTTTGCAGCTTCTGTTGCGGTTGGGGGTTGAGCAGGTCGGAAGATCTCGGCGTTATCGTTTAAATCCAAAATAGTGAGGTCGCCATCCAAATGACCTTTGTCAGCCTTCACGGTGATAGGTGCTTTATCGGGCTGGAAGAGGCGCATCCGCGGCGTCTCAATATCGATCGAGGCATCGTCTTCATAGTGAATAATTTTTTTACCTAGTACGCGATATTTAGTAATGCCGGTTTCATTTAATGCTGATAGGGAGCCATTCGTAATCGTGTAGTCGGGCTCATGAAGTCGCACGCGTTCAACCGCAGATTTTTCAATGGGAGCATTTTTTTTCACCAACCAAAATGTCATCAGCGTAAGGGTACCCATCAAAATTAAGGGCATGAGCCTTAGTAAGCCACGCCAGATACTCAGTTTGATTTGCTGGGAATTCAATGACATTGAAAACCTTAGGCACGCGCCTGAGAAAGTAACTCATCGTAGCGATTTTGCGCTTTGAGAATGAGATCACATACTTCGCGAACAGCACCACTTCCACCAGATTTATTAGTTACAAAATGGGCGGTCTCTTTAACGGCTTCATGTCCTTGTGCAGGACAAACTTTAAAGCCAGCACCCTTCATCATTTGAAAGTCTGGCCAATCATCACCCATGACTGCGCAATCTGAAGATTTGAGCTGGAGTGATTGAAGCACTTTATCTAAGGCAACAGCTTTATTGTCTACACCCATATGCACGTGTTTAATTCCCAACTCTTCACAGCGCGCGAGAACCATTTTGGAGCTACGCCCAGTAATGATGGCGGTAGGAATGCCAATTTTTTCTAAGAGCTTGATACCTAATCCATCCTGAATATCAAACGCCTTAATAGACTCTTTACCGTTTTCACCAATAAATACTTGCCCATTGGTCAGTACGCCATCGACATCCAAGACTAAGAGTTTGACGGTGCCAGCGCGATCCCAGGCTTGTGGGTATTGGCTTAGAGGGTTGGTGTTGTGAGGATTAAAGGCGCTTGGCATATTAATAGATCAATGAATATTGGAGGATGTATTAAATAACCTTAGCTGCAAATAAGTCATGCAGATTAAGGGCGCCAAGCAAAGCACCTTTTGGGTCGGTAACCACTAAGTGATTAATCCGATGCTTTTCCATCATCTCGATAGCCTCTTCAGCCAAGAGTTCAGGAGGAATAGTGCGTGGCGCAGAGGTGATGGCAGTGCTTAATGTCAAGCCATCAAGATTGGTGCTCTTTTCGAGTAGGCGACGTAAATCACCGTCAGTGAATATTCCTGCCACTTGATTATTGTTATCTAAAGTGATGACCATCCCCATGCGCTTTGCAGTCATTTCAAGGAGGGCATCTTGCAGCGAAGCGGAAATCGAAATCTTGGGTGTTTCATCAAAGCTGCGCATTACTTCGCTGACGTGCATTAATTGTTTGCGACCTAAGCGACCACCTGGATGAGAGCGTTGAAAATCTTCTGCTAAAAAACCGCGTGCATCGAGTAAGGCAACAGCTAAAGCATCGCCCATAGCAAGAGCCGCTGTAGTACTCGTAGTTGGTGCAAGATTGAGAGGGCAAGCCTCTTTTTCGACGCTGGTATCTAAGTGCGCATCAGCTAATTTTGCTAAAGAAGAATTGGGTGCCCCAGTGAGGGCAATCAGTTTTGCTCCAGTGCGTTTCACAATCGGAACGATAGTCAGAAGCTCATCCGTTTCGCCAGAGTTTGATAGGGCAACAAAAACATCATCGCGCGTCACCATGCCTAAGTCACCATGACTGGCCTCGGCAGGGTGAACAAAAAAGGCAGGTGATCCAGTGGAGGCAAACGTAGCTGCAATTTTGCGGGCAATATGGCCTGACTTGCCAATACCGGAGACCACAATACGGCCTTTGCAGGAGTGCAAGAGGTCAACCGCTAGCACTAGGGCGTCAGCGTTAGATCCTTCAAGGCGGTCACGCATTGTGTGCAGCGCAGCAGCCTCTATAGTGAGGGTGTCACGCGCAAGCTTTAGGGTTCGGTCACGAGTCTTAGCTATCATGGGGTGAGTATATGCCGTCAGTCCTTCAGTTAACTCTCATCTTGCTGGCCTCTGGTGTGGCCGGGGTAGTTATTTTCCGCTATTTTGGGCTACCCCCTATTTTGGGCTATCTTGCCATTGGCGTCCTGATTGGGCCGCATGCCCTTGGTTTGGCCAGTGATTCGGCTACGGTTAAGTATTTGGCTGAATTTGGCGTGGTTTTCTTGATGTTTTCCATTGGCTTGGAGTTCAATCTCCACAAGCTACGGGCCATGCGATCAATCGTATTTGGGTTGGGAGGCAGCCAGGTTATTTTGACCATGCTCCTGGCTGTTCCAGCCAGTCTTCTGATGAACTGGATTTACCCTATTTCTTGGCAGGCTGCGATTGCGCTAGGTGGCGCGTTGGCCATGTCTTCTACTGCGATTGTGACTAAGTTGATCTCAGATCGCTCTGAACTTGAAACAGAGCACGGTCGAAACATTATTGGTATTTTGCTATTTCAGGACTTGGCAGTAGTTTTCCTGTTAATTTTGCTGCCCTCATTAGGGAAGAATCCCGGGGATCTATTTCTTGCACTCTCGGCTGCATCTATCAAAATCGTTGCTGCCTTGGTCTTGATTTTCGTGATCGGCCAAACTTTGATGAGTCGCTGGTTTAGCTTGGTGGCTAAATTACGCTCCCAAGAGCTCTTCATGTTGAATCTCCTGCTGATTGTTTTGGGGATGGCTGGTCTAACAGAGCACTTTGGTTTGTCATTGGCTCTTGGTGCTTTTTTGGCAGGTATGTTGATTGCAGAAACGCCTTACCGCCATCAAGTGGAAGAGGATGTGAAGCCTTTCAGAGATGTTCTTCTTGGTCTCTTCTTTATCACGGTAGGAATGTTGTTGGATTTTGAAGTGATCTATCAGCAGTGGATGCTTGTTCTACTCCTCTTGATCGGCCCTCTCGTTTTCAAGTTCGGTTTAATTGCTTTACTGTCACGTGCATTTGGTTCCAGTCCTGGTATTTCGATTCGCACGGGGTTGTGTCTTGCTCAAGCAGGTGAATTCGGCTTTGTATTGTTAAATCAAATTGACGGCCTTGATTTGATCGATCCAGCCTTGAGTCAAGCTGTACTTGCTGCCATGTTGCTGTCGATGTTTGGCGCGCCATTCTTAATTCAATATAGCGATCGTATTGCCATGCGATTCTCGAGCAACGAATGGTTGTTGCAATCTCTAGCATTGACGCGTGTTGCTGCAAAAAGCGTACGCACAGAAAATCATGTGGTGATCTGTGGCTTCGGTCGCTCTGGCCAGAGTCTTGCACGCATGCTTGATCAAGAAAAGATCCCTTACCTTGCCTTAGATATGGATCCTGATCGCGTGAAAGAGGCCGCTGCTGCAGGTGACAACGTAGTCTATGGTGATGCGAGTAGGGAAAATTATTTAGTTGCTGCGGGATTGTCAAGAGCAAAGGCAGTGGTCATAACTTATGCCGATACGCCTGCGACATTAAAAGTATTGCATCAAGTAGAACACTTACGTCCTGGCATGACAGTCTTGGTGCGCACTAAAGATGATGCGGATTTGGCCAAGTTACAAGCAGCTGGTGCTACCGAAGTAGTGCCTGAGTTGATTGAAGGAAGTTTGATGATGGCCTCCCATGTTTTGCTCATGATGGGTGTTCCGATGCGTAAGGTGGTTCGCCGGATTACCAGTGCGCGTGAGGCACGTTACAGCTTGCTTCGTGGTTATTTCCGTGGTGCAGCCGATGATGATTTTGGTTCCAACGAGTCTTGGCGTTTGCACTCAGTAACTCTATTGCCAGAGTCGATCAGCATTGGAAAAACCCTAGATGAACTGCATCTTGAGAATGAAGGTGTCAGCGTTCAGGCTGTTAGACGCAAGGTGGGTGGTTCTGATTACGTGAAGCTGGAACTCACTCCAGACTTGCGTTTAGAGGCAAATGATATTTTGGTGCTTTCAGGCAATTCAGAAGCGACTGATTTAGCCGAATCTAAATTGCTCTGATTGCTTGCCACAATTAAATTACTTTTTCTTTTTGCTGGCTATGGGTTTGCGTTTTAGTAATGGTGCTAAGTAGTGCCCAGTAAAGCTAGCCTCATTTTTTGTAACGTCTTCCGGTGTTCCGGTGGCAATAATTTGTCCGCCCCCAGCACCACCCATAGGGCCTAAGTCAATAATCCAATCAGCGGTCTTAATCACATCTAAATTGTGCTCAATGATTACGATGGTATTGCCTTGCTTCTTCAGTGTTTGAAGAACGGTGAGCAGCAATTGAATGTCATGGAAATGCAAGCCCGTAGTTGGCTCATCCAAGATATAGAGTGTTCTTCCGGTGTCACGCTTGGAGAGTTCTAATGAGAGTTTGACGCGTTGCGCCTCACCACCAGAAAGGGTTGTTGCACTCTGACCCAGCTTCACGTAGCCAAGACCTACATCGAGCAAAGTTTTAAGTTTGCGCTTCACAATAGGCACTGCTTCAAAGAACTCATGTGCTTGTTCGATAGTCATCGTCAGCACTTCATGAATATTCTTGCCTTTATAGCGAATATCTAAAGTCTCGCGGTTATAGCGCTTGCCATGACAGACATCACAAGGCACATACACGTCAGGTAAGAAATGCATTTCTACCTTGATGACGCCATCGCCCTCACAAGCATCACAACGCCCACCTTTTACGTTGAACGAAAAACGCCCAGCTTCATAGCCACGCTCGCGGGCAGCAGGAACGCCACAAAACAATTCGCGTATCGGCGTGAAGACGCCTGTGTAGGTTGCTGGATTAGAGCGGGGTGTTCGGCCAATAGGGGATTGATCCACGCTAATGACTTTGTCAAAGTGCTCTAAACCTTTAATCGCATCATGTGCGGCTGGCTCTGCATTTGAGCCGTAAATATGTTGCGCAACTGCGTGGTGCAAGGTGTCATTAATCAGGGTGGATTTACCAGAACCTGAAACACCAGTCACGCAAGTAAGTAGTCCGACGGGGATCTTGGCATGAACAGATTGAAGATTGTTGCCACGTGCCCCAATAATTTCTAGGAACTTATCGTTTACTGGAATGCGCTGTTCCGGAACGGCGATGCATTCGCGCCCGGAAAGATAGGCGCCAGTCAAAGACTTTGGATTGGCCTCCACTTCAGCGGGGGTGCCCTCAGCTACGACTTCGCCACCATGAACACCGGCACCAGGGCCGATATCAATAACGTAGTCGGAGGCGCGAATCATATCTTCGTCATGCTCAACTACCAGCACGCTATTACCTAAGTCGCGCAAGTGTTTGAGAGTGCCGATCAGACGATCGTTATCACGTTGATGCAAACCAATGGATGGTTCATCTAATACGTACATCACGCCTGTGAGGCCTGAGCCAATCTGTGAAGCTAGGCGAATACGTTGTGCTTCTCCTCCAGAGAGGGTATCTGCACTGCGCTCTAGAGAGAGGTAGTCAAGGCCAACATCATTCAAGAAGCGTAGGCGTGAGCCAATTTCTTTGACGATCTTGTCAGCAATTTCACGTTTAGCGCCTTTAAGCTCTAGTGACTCAAAATACTCTTTTGCTTCTTTTAAAGGGAGTGCGC
>JBJOJF010000104.1:0-9656 GCA_046046735.1 Pseudomonadota bacterium | reverse complement strand
TGCGACTGTTGCTGAATAAATCGGCCCTATTTTTATGTTAATTGACCTAATTTAGCGTGAATTAACAATTTTCTATTAAAAATTTATTTATTATTCGGTATGTTAAAAGTTTTGGAAGGTAATTTGGGATGCGCTTGAATCGAATGTGGCTCTTGGGGCTGGTGACAATATTTACCTTGAGCATTTCAGTTTCATCTCATGTATTGGCAAATACAAAGGACGCTCAGTCTGCCAAATCGAATAAGAGTGCAGCAAAAGCAACTACCAAGCCAGAAGTAAAAAAGACCGCTAAGATTTCTAAGAAGCAAAAGACGGTTCGTACTACCGTCACAAGAACAACTGAGCCTGTCGTTGCCGCTAGACCATCATTTGCAACAGCATTGGGTTTGCGTGGTCAACATGATGACCTCAGTCTTAAGTCCAGCGTAGCAATGGTAGTAAATCAGGACACCAAAGAGGTGTACTTTGAAAAAAATCCATCCGTTAGCTTGCCCATCGCTTCTATTACCAAGCTGATGACAGCGATGGTAGTTCTTGACTCTAAATTGCCTTTGGATGAATCACTAGTTATTAATGCGGACGATGTGCATATCTATCGCAGCTCTCGTCTTGCGGGTGGCACCGTTCTCACCAGAGAAGAGGCGCTTTTATTGGCACTAATGTCTTCTGAAAATCGTGCAGCCTATACTCTCGGTAGAAATTACCCGGGCGGGATTAATGCTTTTGTGGACGCCATGAATCGTAAGGCAAAAGAAATTGGCATGACGCATTCTCATTTTGCAGATCCTACCGGCTTAATGAGTGAGAATGTAGCCTCTGCAGAGGACTTAACTCGTATGCTTGGCGCGGCATATCAATACAAAATGATTCGTGAGTTTTCTACCTGGCCTGATCTGACCATGGTTATTGCTAAAAGGCCTCAAAAATTCTTGAATACAAATCGCTTGGTACGCGCAGGCGATATGAATATTGGCTTACAAAAAACTGGATTCATAAACGCAGCAGGTAAATGTTTAGTTATGCAAGCAAGAGTTAATAACACTCCCTTGCTCTTAGTCTTCCTGGACTCAGTAGGAACACAATCTCGTTTTGCTGATGCTGTGAGGGTTCGTGACTGGTATGAGCGTATGCCATCAGGAGAGCCTCACGCAATTCGCCGCTTAATGTAAGTGGCGGAGCTCCGCACTGCTTATTTAACGCTTGCTTCCGAGATCTTTGGCTTATAGCCCATACCTTTAGAAATTTGCAGGGCAGTGTCTTGTAATAGTTTTAGCCAATCCGCTTGGATTCGATCTGTAGGCGAACTAATTGAGAGGCCTGCAACCAACTTGCCGCTGTCATCGTAAATCTCTGCGGCTACACAACTGACCCCAAGCTCAAGCTCTTCATTATCGTGTGCATGGCCTAGTTTTCTGACTTGGTTTAACTCTGCATCCAATTTACCAGTCTCGGTAATGCTATTCCTGGTATGGCCCGATAAACCTGTACGGGTGACGTAAGCACGTACCTGACTGGGATCATCACTTGCGAGAAAAAGCTTCCCAACTGATGTTAAGTGAAGTGGGGCACGTCCACCAATGGCTCTGACCACTTGCATTCCAGAACGCTCGCTATATGCGCGATCGATATAGACAATCTCATCACCCTGGCGAACCGAGAGATTGATGGTTTCACCGGTAAGCTTATGGAGTGCACGCATTGGCCCTTGAGCGGCTTCACGAACCGATAAACGTGCCTTTACTAAGTTACCAAGCTCCAGCAGCTTTAGGCCAAGTCGATAACTTCCTCCATCTCCACGTTCAACCAATCTACAAGCTACAAGGTCATTGAGAATGCGATGGGCTGTTGAGGGGTGAAGGTCGGTTTCTTCTGCAAGGCTCTTAAGACTGCTAGATTCTTCATGAACGGCTAAGGCATCCAAGAGATTCATCATGCGTTCAACTACCTGGATTGCTGTTTTACCAGCTTCCCCAGGTACTTTTGGAGCTTTTATTGTTTTGCTCGTTGCCATGAGCTCAATTGTAGCGAATTTTTACAGCAAATTGCACAATATGAAATCTTGAGGGCGAAGAGATCCTAAATTAAGACTTCAGAGCGCTTGCACATTCGGCTATAAGGGCGGGTCCTCGATAAATTAGACCGCTGTATAGCTGAACGAGGCTTGCGCCTGCTGCAATCTTTTCTCTAGCGTCAGCGCCAGACATGATGCCACCAACACCGATGATGGGGAGTTGATCACCTATGCGGCTTTTTAGAGCCCTAATGACTTGCGTGGACGCTGATCTAACAGGCGCACCAGAAAGACCGCCGGCTTCAGCGCCAAACTCCATGTCTTTCACGGAGTCACGTGCAATAGTGGTATTTGTAGCAATTATTGCGTCGATACCAAACTCAAGCAAAAGATCGGCGATGAGATTGATATCGCTCACATCTAAGTCAGGTGCAATTTTTAAAAATAAGGGTTTTCGTATTCCATAGCGATCGCTCAAACTCTCACGGGCTAAGTGAAGTGAGCCTAAAAGGCTTCTTAACATCTCTTCACCTTGAAGTGCACGAAGATTTTGAGTATTCGGGGACGATATATTGACTGTAATGTAGGAGGCAATTTCATATACCGC
This sequence comes from Pseudomonadota bacterium, assembly GCA_046046735.1. Lineage (GTDB taxonomy): Bacteria > Pseudomonadota > Gammaproteobacteria > Burkholderiales > Burkholderiaceae > Polynucleobacter. The sequence goes on along the minus strand of JBJOJF010000104.1, from coordinate 7,038 downwards.
CTCCATTGCTAAGACATAGTCACTAGCGGCATTTTCAATTGGCGTGCTGGCATTTTTGCCAATATTCAAGCCAACGATTCCACCGTTTTGCCAATATGCAGAATTTCGTACTCTTTTAACGCATGCATCTACGCCATCATTATTAAATCCCATGCGATTAATAATTGCTTGGGCTTGAGGTAGGCGAAACATTCTTGGCTGAGGATTGCCTGGTTGGGGCTTTGGAGTAACGGTGCCAATTTCCAGAAAGCCAAAACCTAATGTGCCTAGAGCATCTATATGCTTTCCATCCTTATCTAGTCCAGCGGCAAGACCAACTGGATTTGGAAAAGTAATCCCGCAAACGTTTCTTGGATCTTTTGCTGGCTTTTTAACTAGATAGCGTAATAAGCCTAACTGATCTGCGCGATCTAAATTACTGAGAGTGAGGTTATGCGCTTTTTCAGGATCTAGTGAAAAAAGCCAAGGGCGTAAGAGTGAGTAGCTATCGATCATATGGCGATATTATGGCCCAACGATTGGTTGCCAGTGATCATCTATCAACCCCTCTATTGGCTGAAATTTGGCTTTGTACGACATCTTTTCACTATCTTTGATGTAGTAGCCTAAATAAAGATAGGGTAATTCCAGCTCAATGGCTTGGTTTATTTGCCAGATGATGCTGAAGTTACCGTAGCTCGCTGAACGATTCGTACTATCAAAAAAGGTGTAAACAGACGATATGCCTTGCTCCAGAATGTCGATCATGCTGACCATGCGAAGTTTTCCCGGATGAGATTCATGAGGGCCATCTCGAAATTCAACAATTCTGGAATTTACTCGACTTTGCAATAAAAATTGCATGTATTGGTCCTGCTCATCTTGCTCTGCATCACCACCGGCATGTCTCTGGGCTTGATAGTGTTTGTAGAGTTGATAGTGCTCTTCTTGATAGCCCAAATTGAGTACTTTAGCTTCAAGCCCTATGTGCTTGTTCCAGGCACGTTTCTGACTGCGATTAGCTTTAAATGTTTTGACGGGGATTCTAGTTGCAGTACAGGCATTGCAATCGTCGCAGTAGGGCCGGTATGTATATAAACCACTTCTACGAAATCCGGAATTGACAAGCTCGCCATAAATATCTGCATGGATTAAGTGAGAGGGTGTCGCAACTTGAGAGCGCGCAACTTTACCAGGCAAATAGCTGCATGGATAGGGTGCAGTTGCATAAAATTGCAGTGCAGTTAAGGGTAGCTCTTTTAGTTGAGTCATAGCCAGTGACGAAGTATTTGTTTATCAAAATTCCAAGGAATCTCAATATTAGATTGTTTTATTGCTTTTTGTAGATGCGTTAAGAAATCAATCCTGGAAATAGGTCCCCCTCCAAGAGACTTGAGGTGGACTGTCTCTTGCTGACAGTCAATCATCTCAACCTGTTTTTCCTTGCACCAAGCACAAAGGGCGGCTAAAGCCAATTTTGAAGCATCAGTTTCATGGCTAAACATGGATTCACCAAAAACCATGGCTCCAAATGCTACGCAGTACAGTCCACCGATCGGGCGATTATTTTCTACTACAGCAATACTGTGGGCTTTTCCCTGTTCATGTAAGGCTGTATAGGCATCCAAGATCTCGTGGGTGATCCAAGTTCCATCTTGATCTTTACGCTTTGCGGTGGCACAAGAGCGCATCACGGCACCAAAGTCATGGTCTACCAAGATTGATTTTTCTGAATCTTGCAGAAAGAGCCTAATCGTTTTCTTTAGGGATTCATGGCACTTAAAATTCTCTGGCTTTAAGACCATCCGCGGATTGGGAGACCACCATAAAACAGGTTGATTGTCTGAGTACCAAGGAAAAATTCCAGTTTGATATGCGCGAGAAAGTTGACCTGGATAAATCCGTTCGCTAACCGCCATTAAGCCTGGTACGCTAGGGTCAGGGTCTGTTGTGGTGAGTGGGTTAGGGAAGGGGTCGTGAGCTCCCAGCCACGCAATGTTGCTCATGGGCTTTCAGCTTTCAAATCTTTTCCGTTGGAAGGATATCCCTACTGCGAACGCTAATCTCATTAGCAGCACCAAGAACTCCAGAGCTTCTATCTGCAAAAAACCATTCAAGCGTTTGCTTTACCGTTGGAAATGCAATCTCAGACCATGGAATCTCATGTTCATAAAATAGCGCCACTTCTAAGCTTTCTTCCCCGGCGCTAAATTGTGATGTTTTCATCTTCGCCAGGTAAAACAAATGCACTTGTTCGGCATGCGGCACATTTAATAGAGAATATAGCGGGCCAATTTCTACGACAGCTCCGGCTTCTTCAAGAGTTTCCCGTGCAGCACCGGCGTTAGTGCTTTCACCAAGCTCCATAAATCCTGCTGGTAATGTCCAATAACCATGTCTTGGTGCGATTGCTCGCTTACACAGAAGTACTTGTTGGCCGTAAACGGGGATCGTGCCAACGACGTTACGAGGATTAAAGTAATGCACGATACCGCAGGCTTCGCAAACATGTCGTTCGCGAGAGTCATCATCCGGTATCTTGATGGTGATTGGGGAGGCGCAGTGAGAGCAAAACTTCATGAAGGCTTTCTAAAAATGGGCGGGAATCATGCCCCGTAAAGCATTGCTAAGCATAATCTCTTTGGCATTCTTGATGTCATCAATACTCAGGTTTGCTTCATGGGCATTCCATGTTCGATCCCCCAGAATGATCGACCTCATAATGCCTGGAAGTACCCCCGCGCTCAGTGGTGGAGTAAGCCAGCGTTTTTCGTCATCAGATCTAATAAAAATGCTAGTTCTGCCACCTTCAGTTACAAAGCCTTGTTCATTGGTGAAAAGAGCATCAAATCCACCAAGAGTCTGGGCAATGTTCCAGGCTAGATCATAAGCATCTCGACTGTTCACTTTATGGCTTAGCAATATATTGCCTGAATGAAGAACTGACATTTCTGGATTGGGAAGAATGTCCTTAGCCCAAAAAATTTTGACGGATTCTGTAAGTGGCTCAATTGCATTGAGCTCATGACTTATTTCACCAGCGGCAGAAAGATTAAGTCTGAAGCGATATGGCGTATTTGGGTCGCAAGCCGCTATTGCATCCTTCATATTGTTTGTTACTCGATTTGCATCAAGAGGAATATTTAAGGCTATAGAGGATTTCTGAAGACGCTCAAGATGAAGCTGAAGATTCTGAGGCACACCATCTTTAATAAGTATGGTTTCAAAAAGACCAACGCTACTTGGCAGACTGCTTAAGAATGCTGCTTTAACATGACATTCTTCCCACTCTTGATTTGCTTCAGAATCAATCGTAATGCCAGCGCCAACACCCATAGTAAATTGTGCAGATTGTGTTTCGGTATTTAAATCCACTTCTAGTGTACGAATCGGTACGCTAAAGGCGAAGTCACCATTTGGATCAAGCCAACCTAAGGCTCCGCAGTAATAACCTCGATCAGATGGCTCAAGCTCTCGAATAATTTCCATGCTACGCTTTTTAGGGGCGCCTGTAACCGAACCGCAAGGGAAGACCGCATTCAACACGTCTCCCAATTGGATATTGGGTCTAGCTTGAGCCTGCACTGTGGAGGTCATTTGCAGAACATTGCCGTGTCTTGCTACTTCAAAGAGATTGGGCACCGTTACCGTACCAGGCAGTGAGAGCCTACTAAGATCGTTACGCAAAAGATCAACAATCATGACATTCTCAGCCTGATTCTTTGAGTCATTCGATAAGCCATCAGGTGATTCGGTGATCGCATTAGCTGTACCCTTCATAGGCATCGCTTTGAAGGTATCGCCATGACGCTCTATAAATAGCTCTGGAGATTGCGAAAGAATACAGTGCGAGCCATCGTCAATATAAGCACCAAAACGTCCCGGTTGACGCTCCCGAAGTCGCTTATAGAGTGCCAATGGCTTTCCATACACTTGACCGAAAATCCGATAGGTATGGTTGATTTGATAACAATCGCCGTTAAGAATATATTCTTGTATTTTTTTAATATCCGAGCGAAATTGACGTTCGTCTAAAGAAGTATTTAAGTTGGCAATACCTGAAATTGAAGACAATCCATCATGCGTATTTATTTCTTGCGAGAGAAATTGATTGACCTGATCTTTGCTCAATGAATCATAAGAGCTATAAGACCAAGCTTGAATGAGTGTTCGGGGTCTACTTGCTTGATCATCGGTATTTCTAGGTGGGATTTTATGTAGATAGTTCCCGAGCTCATAAGAAAAAGCTGCGACAAGGTATTCGCCTCGAGCCAAGGCTTCTTGAATATCCTCTAGGCAGGCACCAATTTCTACCAGGGTGGCGCTGGCATTGATTTGCTCCTTTGCCGACCAGGAGCTCAGGGCATTTTGGTAAAGCCTGCTGCTAGGGCTTGCCGCGGTACTTTGCGCATCATCTAGCAAGATCATTACAAATGCCCTAGGGTTTTATTCGGTTATTTGAGAACAGTGGCGGATTCGATCGTCACCGTCTTGCTAGGGACATCAGACATCCGCCCCATTTTTGGTGCTGATGCAATCATGGTAGGGATCTTACGTATCGCATCAATTGTTTGCGTTCCTGAAATTACTTTTCCAAAAACGGTGTAGCCATTTCCCATCGCATTAGGATAATTTAGGCCTTCATTGTCCTTAACATTGATGAAGAACTGTGCTGTTGCTGAATCAGGATCAGCTGTTCTGGCCATGGCAATCGTGTATGTTTGATTCTTAAGACCATTTTGAGCTTCAGACGCAACTGGCGAATTGGTTGGCTTTTGGACCAAGTCTGCGGTAAAGCCGCCACCTTGAATCATGAAACCATCAATCACTCGGTGAAAAATCGTACCGTTATAAAAACCACTATTGACGTAATTTAAAAAGTTAGCAGTTGTTTTTGGTGCTTTCACTGAATCTAATTCCACCACAAAACTACCGACATTGGTTTTGAATTCCACCTTAGGGCCCGCAATTGCAAGCGAACTACAAATGAGGTTGCTAAGGAATATAAAAATTGCGAAGGTTTTGCGCATGAATATTGTCCTCAAAAAACGGTGGATGGGTTAGGTTTGATTGTATTGATTAAAGACCAGATTGAATCTGCCCAGCATGGAGGTAAGAGGGTTCTTGAAACATACCTGGCCTATTTAGGTAGTCCAATGTCCAGTCTATAGTGTCCAGACCCCAAAAGCATTGATCATTAACAACTAGAGCGGGCACTCCAAAGGCGCCATCTGCCTTTGCCTGATTAGTGTTGGCAATCAGTTTTGCCTTAATCTCAGGATTTTCAGGTTTGGGGGTGTCGGTTGGCAGACCTAAATAAGCACAAAAATCCGACCAAGATAGATTTGGATCTTGACCTTCAAGCCATACATAATCGAAGGCACGTTCAACCATTGACCAAGAGGCGTGCTCTTGCACCAATAGGCGTTGAGCGGCAACGGTTAAAAAAGGATGATGCTTGGGAAATTGAAAAGGCAGCCCCAATTTTTCTGCAAGCCAAACACAATACTGATAGGTGTGAGGACGTTTTGCTTCAATTTCACCAGGACCGCGATTATCAGTTGCTCTAAATAATCCCCCAAGCAAAATTGGAATAGGCTCAATATTGATGAGCCCCTCTAGGCGATAACGTTGCTTGACGTAAAAATAAGAAAATGGGGAGATGATGTCGAAATACAGGACACCCTTAGTCAATGGGTTCTGATCCAAACTCATTTTTTCTTAGCCTCTGCATCTAGTTTTCTTAAGAAGGCCATCTTTTCAGCAATCTGCGTTTCTAAGCCCCGATCAACTGGTTCGTACCAATGTGGGTTCGACATCCCTTCAGGTAAATAGCTTTCTCCTGCTGCATAGCCATGTGGTTCATCATGTGCATAGCGATATTCTTTACCGTGCCCCAGTTCTTTCATGAGCTTAGTTGGAGCATTGCGGAGATGGTTGGGGACGGGTTTACTTTGGTCGTTGGATACAAATGCACGGGCAGCATTAAAGGCTTTGTAGCTTGCATTACTTTTAGCTGCAACTGCTAGGTAGACTACTGCCTGACCAAGTGCAAGCTCGCCCTCAGGCGAGCCAAGACGCTCATAGGTTTGCGCTGCATCGTTTGCAAGTTGCATTGCACGCGGATCTGCTAGCCCGATATCTTCCCAGGCCATGCGAATAATACGCCGTGCTAGATATCGTGGATCGGCTCCGCCATCAAGCATTCGACAGAACCAGTAGAGTGCTGCATCTGGATTGGAGCCACGAACCGATTTGTGTAGGGCGGAAATTTGATCGTAGAAGTAATCGCCACCTTTATCGAAACGACGTGATTGAGTTGCAAGGGCGCTTTCCATGAACTTCAGGTCTACGTTATTAATGGCAGAGCTAGAACCAGAAATGGCATTGCGAATTTGTTCGACTAAATTTAAAAGTCTGCGCGCATCTCCATCCGCATGGGTAATAAGACTCTCAATCGCCGCATCCTCAAATGTAATCTCAGGCATTAAGTATTCTTGTGCCCGCTGAAAAAGTTGCCGCAATTCTTCGGCGCCCAGTGATTGAAGGACGTAGACCTGCGCTCTCGAGAGTAGGGCGGAATTTACCTCGAATGATGGGTTCTCAGTGGTGGCGCCTATGAAGTTAAAAAGGCCAGACTCCACATGAGGTAGAAGCGCATCTTGTTGGCTTTTATTAAAGCGATGAATTTCATCTACAAATAAGATAGTTTGTCTGCCATATTGAGACATGTTTTGTTGCGCTTGCTCTATCGCCTCACGTATTTCTTTAACGCCGGCGAGTACAGCGGAGATTGCAATGAATTCACGATCGAATGCTTGAGCGGAAAGACGGGCCAGGGTAGTTTTACCAACACCTGGCGGCCCCCATAAAATCATCGAATGCGGCTTACCTGAGGCGAACGCCAGGTTCAGCGGCTTTCCTGGGGCCAATAGGTGTCTTTGACCGATAACTTCATCAATCAGTTTTGGGCGCAATGCTTCCGCTAGTGGTGGCGGAGGCGTTTGATCAAATAAATTGCCCATTAAGCGTAGAGACTAGTTTTGTACAAAAAGAATT
>JBJOJF010000103.1:0-3956 GCA_046046735.1 Pseudomonadota bacterium | reverse complement strand
TGGTCAATACCTCACAAAGATTCTGAATGAGCTCAACACTTCTGCTCAACCTGTTTCCTTGTCGCATAAGAAGATTGTTGGATGAACGCCCCCGTGAAGTTGCAAGTTACACCTACAGCTATTCATGATGTCTTAGTAATTGAGCCAAAAGTATTTGGTGACGAGCGCGGCTGGTTTACCGAGTCCTTCAATGCCCAAGATTTTTCTATAGCCACGGGTTTGAGTGTGGAGTTCGTGCAGGACAACCATTCTTTTTCTCGGCAGTGGACATTGCGTGGCTTACATTACCAGCTAGAGCAAACGCAGGGAAAGTTAGTGCGAGTTGTAGCGGGCAGCGTTTTTGATGTGGCGGTGGATATTCGAAAAGATTCACCAACATATGGTAAGTGGGTTGGAGTGGAATTGAGCGCTCACAACCATAAGCAAATGTGGATTCCTGCAGGCTTGGCCCATGGGTTTCTGGTGCTATCCGAGACGGCAGAGTTTTTATATAAAACAACTGACTACTACCATCCGCAAAGTGAGGCTTGCTTGGCCTGGAATGATCCAGCCGTAGGTATCGAGTGGCCATTACCGCAAGGCAACGCCCCTAATATGAACGCCAAAGATTCTGCTGGTTTATCGTGGGATGCTGCCCCTAAGTTTTAACCAAATTTAGACGTATTTGCAAAAGATAAGATAATGCTCGCATGAGCACTTCCCCCAAAATCCTGTTGGTGAAACTATCCTCCCTTGGGGATGTATTGCATAACTTACCAATTGTGTGGGATTTGCGCGCACGTTTACCAGAAGCACAAATCGACTGGGTAGTCGAAGAGGGGTATGTGCACCTCTTGGAGCCCCTGTTATCAAAAAATGGTTTTAGAGGTATCGACCGCATTATTCCTCTTGGGCTACGCCGCTGGAAGAAAGATCTTTTTAGGCTAGCAACATGGAAAGAGTTTTTTGCGTTTAGAAACACACTTCAGGCCAGCACTTACGACGTATTGATCGAAACACAGGGCCTACTCAAGTCTGCCATCGTCTGCTCCCTGGCTAAGAAAAGACCTTTTTCTGTAGTTGCAGGCCTTGCCAATGCAACAGAGTTTTCGGGTTACGAGCCTTTGTCTAGATCTTTTTATAGCCAGTCAGTGCAAGTTCCCACGCACTGCCATGCTGTCGATCGTTCACGTTGGGTGATGTGTTCTGCATTAGATTGGTCTTTAATAGAGCGTGGTAATTTGCCACAGTTTTATCCCGCGAAATGGGTTGCTAGCATTTCAAAGAGTGCTGTTGATGGACTGAATATACCTTATGTTTTGTGCTTTCATTCCACGGCTCGAGAAGCTAAACGTTGGCCTAATGATAAATGGATTGCGCTAGGTAAAGATTTATCTGCTCAGGGATATCAAGTGGTTTTCCCTTGGGGCAGTCCCTCTGAAAAAGCGCTTAGCGAATTACTTGCCTCGCAAATTCCTAATGCCTTTGTCCCCCCTGCTTTTTCTATTGAAGAGGCTTTCTCACTGATTGCTGAGGCGGCTTTAACAGTGGGTGTGGATACTGGTCTAACGCATTTGGCGGCAGTACTTGATAAACCAACTGTCGAAATCTATTGCGACTCACCTCGCTGGAAGACTGAGGGTTACTGGTCTAAGAAAATTGCCAATGTTGGTGATATTCAAAATTCACCAAGCGTTCAAGAAGTTCTTGATGTATCTCTAAAGCTTTTGCAGCAAGCTTAATTCTTTTTAGTTCTTAGCGGAGTAAGGTGTTAATGGAGATCAGATCTTCGTCTGATAATGCTGCTGCATGCGCTTTCAACTTAATCGCATTCAGAATCGTGTTGTAGCGCGCCTGCTGTAATTGTGAACGGGTAGTAATTACGGTATCCAATGCGATCAACACATCAATATTAATTAAAGTTCCCACCTGAAATCCTAGCTTGCTAGATTCAAGTGCCGAGGTGGATGAGCGCTCAGCAGCCTCATATGCCTTGACGCTAGCTAGACCTCCGTAAAAGCCCGTGAAGGCTGCACGCGTATTTTGAGCTGCGGTACGACGTGCATTATCGTAATTTGCTTTTGCAGCATCTAGTAGTGCTGCATTTTGTCGAATCAGTGAGCTGCTGTATCCACCTGAGACAAGTGGAATAGTCATTTGTAAGGCGATGGTGTTGTTGTAAATATTTGTTTGCGAGGGCGTTAAGCTATTTGCTGTTCCGTTTGAGGTGTTGTAACCCGCTGTGCCTATAAAGTTGAGAGAAGGGTAATTCATTGCTTGAGAGGCTTTAAAAGTACTCTCGGCTAGGGAGACGGATAACTGTCCAGCAAGCACGTTGAAGTTTGCAGTCTCTGCTTGATTAATCCAATCCTCTAGAGTTTGACCTTTCGGCAATTGAGGGTTGACGCTATCCGCAATCGGAATGCCATTGCTATCTTTTGATTTAGATCTAGGGTCCTTAAGAACCCCATCAATCTTCGCTTCTTTGGTGAGTGGCTTTAAAGCGCCTACCGGACGACCAACCAATTGCTCCAATACACCACGTTTAACGATGAGATCTGCTTGGGCAGCAATCTCTTGGGAGTTGGCTAAATCATAGCCAGCTTGCGCTGTATTCACATCCACAATCGTTGCAAGGCCAGCATCAAACTTGGCTTGGGCAATTTCGAGTTGCTGTTTGATCAACCCTTTTTTATTGCGATAGAGTTCAACGTTATCTTGGCTGGTGAGCGTGTCGAAGTACGCTTGTGAAACGCGAATGATGAGATCTTGTTGCGCCAAGTAAAAGCGCATATCTGCAATCTTGGTATTTAAGTCACCCTGTTTGAATGCCTCAAATGCAGCCATATTAAAAACAGGCTGGGTCAGAGTAACGGTATAGTTTTTTTGGTCATATACCCGCGAACCTGTATAGGAGTTGGCTGGTTGGTTGCCGGCGGTATGTTGGTAATAGCGGGTTCCACCAGGAACAGCTGAGGCTTGTGGCAGTAAGAAAGACAAGCCTTGCCAATAGAGCTCTTTACTGGCTTGATAGTTAAAGCGAGCGGCAGTTAATACGGGGTCACTAAAGGCCGCCTCCTGGTACAGGCGTATTAAATCAACTGCTTGGCTGGTATTGACTTCATTACCACTCACATTAGAGGGGACTCGGTCTGTAGCAATGGCTTGCTTCGGAGGCGCCACCATTTGTGGTGGCATATCTAGTCCAACTAAGGACTGGGCGCTGACGGGTGTTGGTAGCGATGGTTTAGCGCCGTTGGGGCTTTGTGCAAAACTGCTGGATGACGCGACGCCGAGTCCAAGCGCCTGACTCAGGATAAGACCAAAAGTAGTGAGCTTGCGGAGGTGAAAGCGTGTCGGGGTCATCTAATTCGGATACTTTTCAATGTGCCATGCAGTTTAAGGCTTATTTGCATAAATTGACTTGTTTGAACCTTATTTTGCCAAATCTTCGGTACATCTTCATCTATCTATAAAATTAGGGCTATGGATCTAATTTTGCTAGCAAAAGCGGTAGTACTGGGGGTAGTTGAGGGCTTAACGGAGTTTTTGCCAATCTCTAGTACCGGCCACCTGATTTTGGTTGGTGACTTACTGAACTTCAATGATGAGCGCGGGAAGGCCTTCGAGGTCATTATTCAATTTGGCGCGATCTTGGCTGTCTGCTGGGAGTTCCGAGCAAAGCTTTGGAGGGTGGCCTCTACCGCTCGAACAAGCGCGATCTCTAGACGCTTTATCCTCAACTTATTGATAGCCTCAATTCCGGCAATGGGCTTGGCTTTCATCTTTGGCAAGCATATTAAAGCGGTGTTATTCGCGCCTATTCCGGTGGCTAGCGCTTTTATCGTTGGTGCCTTGATAATTTTCTGGGCTGAACGTCGCCAAGCCAAATTCATGTACTCAGGCAAATCCTACATTCAGTCCGTAGATGACCTAACCCCTTTCGATGCTTTAAAGGTGGGTTTGGCTCAGTGTGC
>JBJOJF010000102.1:0-5408 GCA_046046735.1 Pseudomonadota bacterium | reverse complement strand
GTCAAATTCAGCGTGGCCAACACCTTCTATTAGAAGGCGTTGGCGGGGGATTTGCCTGGGGTGCTGTAGCTATTAAGTATTAAAGCAAAAGTATTTAATCAACATTTATTCAGCGAATATTTCTATGACATTTGCATTTGTATTTCCAGGTCAAGGTTCTCAATCCGTTGGGATGCTCAACACTATTGCTGATCGCCCAGAAGTTCGTGCAACTTTGCAGGAAGCTTCTGAAGCATTGGGTGAAGATGTTGCGAAGCTTATTGCTGAAGGTCCTGCAGAGGCACTTTCTCTTACAACGAATACACAACCTGTCATGTTGACTGCTGCGATTGCGTTTTATCGTGCTTGGTTGGCTGCTGGTGGCGCTATCCCTAAGGTGATGGCAGGCCATAGTCTTGGTGAGTATTCGGCTTTGGTTGCTGCTGGCGTAATCTCTTTTAAAGATGCAGTACCCCTAGTGCGTTTTCGTGCAGAGGCAATGCAGAGTGCTGTACCGGTTGGTACCGGTGGTATGGCTGCCATCCTCGGTTTGGATGACGCTATCGTGAAGACTGTTTGTGCACAAGCTGCTGCAGCTTCAGGCGGTGTAGTAGAGGCAGTGAACTTCAATGCGCCTGGTCAAGTGGTGATTGCTGGTGGTAGCGATGCGGTTAGCAAAGCCTGTGAATTGCTTAAAGCGGCAGGTGCTAAGCGTGCATTACCTTTACCGGTATCTGCACCATTTCATTCTTCCTTGCTGCAGCCTGCCTCTGAGAAGTTAAAGGGCTACTTAGCTAACATTGAATTCAAGGCTCCAACAATTTCCGTGATCAATAACGTGGATGTAGAAATTTTGAATGATCCAGCAGCGATTAAAGATGCATTAGTGCGTCAAGCTGCTAAGCCAGTGCGTTGGCAGGAAACAGTCAATGCCATGGCTAATTTGGGGATTACTCAAGTAGTGGAGTGTGGCCCAGGAAAAGTCTTGGCGGGGCTAACTAAGCGTATTAATGAGAATGTGCTTGGCATCCCAATGTTTGATGATGCTAGCCTCACTGAAGCTTTGGCTGCAGTAAAGTAAAAACACTAAAGAAATAACGGAAGACAAATATGAATCTCGATCTCAGCGGACAAATCGCATTGGTAACCGGCGCATCGCGCGGAATTGGTCAAGCCATTGCTGAGGAGTTGATGAAATGTGGGGCTAAGGTGATTGGCACAGCCACTTCTGAAGATGGTGCTAAAGCAATCAATGCCCGCTTGCAAGCGAGCGGTGGTCGCGGGGCAGTATTAAATGTGACTGATGCAAAAGCTTGTGAAGACATCATTGATGTGATCGTGAAGGATTTTGGCGGCATCAATATTTTGGTGAATAACGCGGGTATCACGCGCGACAACCTGGCGATGCGCATGAAAACCGATGAATGGACTGATGTCATCGACACGAATTTAAGTGCGGTTTTTCGCCTTTCTCAGGCGGTAATGCGTCCAATGATGAAGGCTCGTGCAGGCCGCATTATCAATATCACCTCGATTGTTGGTCACATGGGCAACCCTGGGCAAGCGAACTATGCCGCCGCAAAAGCGGGTGTTTCTGGCATGACGCGTGCCCTAGCTCGTGAAATTGGAAGCCGCAATATCACCGTAAATTGCGTTGCACCAGGCTTTATTGATACCGATATGACCCGTGCTTTGAGTGAAGAGCAGCAGAACGCCTTAAAAGCGAACATTCCTTTGGCGCGCCTCGGTAGCCCTGAGGATGTGGCTCAGGCAGTCGCATTTTTGGCCTCACCAGCCGCGGGATACATTACTGGGAATACCTTGCATGTCAATGGCGGCCTCTATTTAGCCTAAAAATAAAGCAGGGATTTAGTCATTTTTTGGCGGATTTGCTAATTCAGTCCGCCAAGCTGATAAAATCCTTTTTATCGTTTTTTTACAACCCTTGGGGGACTTAATGGATAACATCGAACAACGCGTTAAGAAGATCGTCGCTGAGCAATTAGGCGTCGCAGAAGCAGATATCAAAAATGAATCTTCTTTTGTGAATGACTTGGGCGCAGACTCTCTTGACACTGTTGAACTCGTAATGGCTTTAGAAGATGAATTCGGCATCGAAATTCCTGATGAGGAAGCTGAAAAAATCACTACTGTTCAGCTCGCTATCGATTTCGCTAAATCTAAAGCTCAGGGTTAATTCCCTAGCTAATACATAGCTATTACTGTGTCAGCATCAAATGGCCGTCGCCGGGTAGTAGTTACCGGCTTAGGTCTAATTTCACCAGTCGGTAATTCTGTTGATGTAGCTTGGTCTAATTTGCTTGCGGGCAAGTCAGGCATCGCTACCATCACGAAGTTTGACCATACTCCACTGAGCGTGCATTTCGCTGGTGAGGTGAAAGATTTCAATGTCGAAGAATATGTTTCTGCCAAAGAGGCACGCCATATGGATACTTTTATTCATTACGGTATTGCTGCTGGTACGCAAGCTATTCGCGATAGTGGTTTGCAGGTCACTGAAGAGAACGCAGAGCGCATTGGTGTGATGGTTGGTTCAGGCATTGGCGGCTTGCCAATGATTGAGGAAACTGGCGCCGAGTTATTGGCTCGAGGTCCTCGTCGCATCTCTCCATTCTTTGTGCCAGGCTCAATCATTAATATGATTTCTGGTCATCTCAGTATTTTGTTTGGCCTTAAAGGTCCAAACGTCGCTGCAGTGACTGCTTGTACAACAGGCTTGCACAGCATTGGTTTAGCAGCGCGCTTGATTCAATATGGCGACGCAGATGTCATGGTTGCCGGCGGTGCTGAATCTACAATTTCTGCATTAGGCGTTGGTGGCTTTGCCTCAGCGCGAGCTTTATCTACACGCAATGATGATCCTGCAACAGCATCACGCCCTTGGGATAGAGACCGTGACGGTTTTGTTCTAGGTGAGGGTGCTGGCGTGATTGTTCTTGAAGAGTACGAGCACGCTAAAGCGCGCGGAGCAAAGATTTACTGTGAGCTCTTAGGCTTTGGTATGAGTGGCGATGCGTATCACATGACTGCACCAAATATGGATGGCCCACGCCGCTGTATGGTGAACGCAATGCGTGACGCAGGCTTAAATCCTGACCAAATCCAATATATCAATGCGCATGGCACATCTACACCTTTAGGTGATAAGAATGAAACCGGCGCGATTAAAGCTGCTCTTGGCGATCATGCCAAGAAGGCCTTGATTAACTCTACTAAGTCGATGACTGGTCACCTTTTGGGTGGTGCAGGCGGCTTAGAGTCTGTTTTCACTATTTTGGCTCTCCATAACCAGAAATCTCCACCAACTATCAATATCTTCAATCAAGACCCTGAGTGCGACTTGGATTACTGCGCCAATACCGCTCGCGATGTGAAGATCGACCATGCCGTTAAAAACAACTTTGGTTTTGGGGGTACTAACGGTACCTTGATTTTTGGCAAACTGACCTAATATTCTTAATTAGTTATCTCCTTATCTAATTTATTGGTTTTTACCAAGTAGGTCGAAAGCATTATGAAAAAGTATCTCATTGCCCTCTTGGCCATATTCAGCCTGGGCCAAGCCGCATTTATTCCTGTTGCCTCTGCGCAAAGTCCACGCGTTTCCGTCCCTGATTTTGCGGACTTGGTTGAACGCGCGAGTCCCGCGGTAGTCAATATTCGCACCACTGAAAAGGTAGTGGCTCAGCAGTCTCAGGGTGGCATTCCGGGCATGCCTGAGGATCAAGCGGAATTTTTCCGTCGATTCTTTGGAGTACCAATCCCCGGTCTTCCTAATTCTCCTAAGCAAGCCCAACCAAATCCAGGTAAGCCTCAAGAGGCGGATCGTGGAGTTGGATCAGGTTTCATTATTGATTCAAACGGTTTGATTCTGACTAACGCCCACGTTGTAGAGGGTGCGAACACGATCTATGTAACCTTGACTGATAAACGCGAGTACAAGGCCAAGCTATTGGGCATGGATAAACGTACTGATGTGGCTGTCGTCAAAATCGATGCGCGCGATTTACCTAAATTGCCTTTAGGTGACTCCTCTCGAGTGCGCGTTGGTGAATGGGTTCTTGCAATTGGATCCCCGTTTGGTTTGGAGAACACGGTTACTGCTGGAATTGTCTCTGCCAAGAGTCGTGACACTGGTGATTATTTGCCATTCATTCAGACTGACGTAGCCGTGAATCCTGGGAACTCTGGTGGACCTTTACTCAATACTGTGGGTCAAGTGATCGGCATTAACTCCCAAATCTTTAGTCGTTCTGGTGGCTATATGGGTATTTCTTTTGCTATTCCAATTGATGAAGCTATGCGTGTTGCTGATCAGTTGCGTACTAACGGCAAGATGACTCGTGGTCGTATTGGTGTTGCTTTGGGTGAGATGACCAAAGAGATTGCTGAAAGCTTGGGTCTCGGTAAGCCCCGTGGTGCTTACGTTCGAAATGTCGAGCCCGGCGGTCCAGCTGCTTCAGGTGGCATTGAATCTGGCGATGTCATCCTGAGCTTTAATGGGCGTGATATCTCTAAATCTACTGACTTACCAAGGGTGGTTGGTGAAACCAAGCCAGGAACCAGCGCGAGTGTGCAGGTTTGGCGTAAAGGTTCCACTAAAGATCTTATGGTTTCGGTCGTGGATACAGAATCAGGTCAGGCAGCAGTTAAGAAATCGGATAACTCTGGTTCAGGCAGTGGAAATGCCAATTCCCTCGGGGTGGCAGTTTCTGAACTCTCAGATACCAAGAAAAAGGACTTAAATATCCGCGGTGGTGTTGAGGTTACTGGTTTGGGTGATGGACCTTTGGCGCGAGCAGGGGTTCGCCCTGGCGATGTCATTATTCGTATTGCCGATACTGATATTTCAGGGGTAAAGCAGTTTGAAGGCCTCGTAAAGGGTCTGGATGCCAATAAATCAGTACCCGTTTTTGTTCGCAGGGCGGATAGCACCCTGGTGATCCCAGTTCGCCCCAAATAGCCAAAAACCCTAGTTTTTTGCCTGGAAAATGGGTTTGGCGCTAGTTTGGCGCCACCCATTACAATCACTTTAAGACGGCTTTTTGCAGCGCATCATCCTGGTGCGTTCTGACAAGGCGTTTTTTGAATGACTTAATAAGACGCTATGGATTTAATCCGCAATTTTTCTATCATCGCCCACATTGATCACGGCAAATCAACGCTTGCTGATCGCATTATTCAGTTGTGTGGCGGCCTCTCTGATCGCGAAATGGAAGCTCAGGTTCTGGACTCAATGGATATTGAGCGTGAGCGTGGCATCACCAATAAGCCGCAAACAGCAGCGCTGACTTACAAATCAAAAGACGGTAAGACCTACAACATCAATCTGATTGATACCCCGGGACACGTTGATTTCTCATACGAGGTTAGTCGCTCCTTGTCTGCATGTGAGGGTGCTTTATTGG
>JBJOJF010000101.1:0-6539 GCA_046046735.1 Pseudomonadota bacterium | reverse complement strand
GCTTCAGGCTGAAAGTGGAATAAGTCTAAGAACTTACCGAGACGACGATGATCGCGCTTCTCAGCTTCTTCGAGCATATGCAAATGGGCATCTTGATCTTCTTTTTTCAACCAAGCAGTTCCGTAGATACGCTGCAACATCTCATTCTTACTATCGCCACGCCAGTAAGCGCCAGCAAGCTTCATCAGCTTAAATACCTTTAACTTGCCAGTGGACGGGACATGGGGACCACGACACAAATCGGTGAACTTACCTTCGGCATACAAAGAAACATCTTCACTCTGGGGAATGCTGGAGATGAGTTCTGCTTTGTAATTCTCACCCTGATCTTTAAAGAATTGAACAGCCTCATCGCGCGGCATAACTGTTCGAATAACCGGCTCGTCTTTTTTGGCGAGCTCACCCATTTTCTTTTCAAGAGCAACTAAATCGTCGGGGGTAAATGGGCGATGGAATGAAAAGTCATAATAAAAACCGTTTTCAATGACTGGGCCAATCGTCACTTGCGCCTCGGGAAATAGCTCTTTAACTGCATAAGCTAGCAAATGCGCAGTAGAGTGTCGAACGATCTCAAGTGCTTCAGGGCTTTTATCAGTAATGATGGCGAGTTGACTATCCCGATCAATCAGAAAGCTGGCATCAACCATCTTGCCATCGACAATGCCACCTAAAGCTGCTTTGGCAAGGCCGCTCCCGATGCTTTGAGCAACATCAATGACGCGTACAGGAGCATCAAACTCTCGTTTTGATCCGTCTGGCAGAGTAACTACAAGCATGACAACTCCATCAATTTACTTACAAAAAAGAAAGCGCGGCAGCATTTCGGCAACCGCGCTCTTTTGGGTCTTAATTCGTTGGTAGGCTCGATTGGACTCGAACCAACGACCCCCACCATGTCAAGGTGGTGCTCTAACCAGCTGAGCTACGAGCCTATATAGCCCTAGAGTTTATCACCGGCGGCGTACTTGGGTCACGCCTTTGACCTCTTCAAGGCTATTTTGAACAAGGCGAAGGGCTTCGGAGTCCTTGATTTCAATGGTTAGCAGGATTTGAGCCAACCCCCTTTTAGATGACTTGCGCAGATCAATCACGTGAACGCCCTGCCTAGTCAAAATCTCGAATAATTCCCGCATGAGCTCAGGACGATCCAATCCCGTGATCGCCAAATCAGCAGGAAATACGCGCTTAGCATCGTTGTTAGCAGATACATCGGCACCTGAATCATTCCAAGCAGTCTGAATCACTCTTTCGGGGGCGCGCTCTAAAAGGCCTCTAAAAGTATTGCAAGAGCGTCTATGAATAGAAACGCCACGTCCTTGAGTCACGAAACCAGCGATAGCATCGGGCGGTACTGGCCTGCAACAACGAGCCAATTGGGTAAGTAGAGAATCAACTCCCACCACTAGAACATCACCGGCTTGCCCTTGTTTGCGCGTGCTTTGTCGCAGCACAATCTCAGCGGGCGGTGCAGGCGTCTTCACTTCAATCTTTTGATCAAGTTTTGTATCGGAGGTCTTTGTGCCCGCCTCTTCATCATCCAAAGCATTGAACCAGCTACGTACACGAGTTCGCGCACGTTGCGATCTTAAATAATTACGATTTGGACTAATCCAGTCACGGGAGGGACCACCATGCTTAACGGCAATGATTTCAATAGTTTGACCATTTTGTAATGGCGTATCCAAGGGCACCATCGCACCGTCAACGCGTGCGCCCCTGCAACGATGACCCAAATCTGTATGCACCGCATATGCAAAATCAATCGGCGAAGAACCCTTCTCCAGAGAAATTACTTTTCCCAAGGGAGTAAGAACATAAATATGATCATCAATTTCGTGATGCTTTAATTGCTCCCAAGAATCTTCTTTCCAGGAGATTAGCTGTCTGGCCCAGGCTATTTGGCGCTCATAGGCTACAGCAGCACTATGCGTGCCAACTTGAGGCGCTGCGTTTGAGGAAGTAGAAGGTTGTGAGCCTCCCGGCTTATTTTTAGGTGGCGTTGCGGCACCAACATAAGCGCCCTCCTTGTAGCGCCAATGGGCAGCCAAACCGTACTCGGCCTGTTGATGCATCTCATGCGTACGAACTTGAATTTCAAATGAGGTGCCGTGCTCATCCATTACTACGGTATGCAAAGATTGATAACCGTTGGGCTTAGGTCTTGCAATGTAATCATCAAACTCACGTGGAACGGGTTGCCACACGTTATGCACTAAACCCAAAATTGCATAGCAGGACTTCACATCCTCAACCAATACTCGAAATGCTCTGACATCATATAAGTTAGCAAAGTCCAATGACTTGCCTTGCATTTTTTTCCAAATGCTATAGATATGCTTTGGTCGACCTTGCACTTCCCCAGCGATATGAGAGGCAATCAACTCTTCCTTCAAGCGTGCCACAATATTTTCAATAAAGGATTCACGTTCTACTCGCTTACCATCAAGCATCTTGGCAATTTCACGATACGTTTCTGGGGATAGCACTCTGAAGGCTAAGTCCTCCATCTCCCACTTCATTTGCCAAATTCCTAAACGATTCGCTAAGGTGGCATCAATATTGAGAATCTCTTGCGCCCAGGCTTTAGGCATGACCATTTTCTCTTGCGTAATCCAGCGAAGTGTTTGCAAACGGGATGCAAGATAAATTAAAACAACGCGCAAGTCATCGCCGAATGCCAACAACATTTTTCGGAGCATTTCTTCTTGCCCGGCAATGCTCAAGCCACCATCATTACGAACTAATTTAGCTTGCGCTTGTCGCAGACCTCGATACCCAATGAGTAACTTAGCCGGCTCTTCACCAATCAACTTAATGAGCGCCTCACGACCATGAGTTCGCGCAACATTTGTAGCGGCTATCAATGTCGCCTCATCCAGATGAAGCGCTTTAAGAATGTTTAGAACGCCTGCTGCATGACTTTCAGGCGGCTCCGAATACCAGCCATCGACAATCTTGGTCTTCTCTGATGAATTAACAGCATTGGGCATGAGTTGGCAAAGCCTTTAGCTAAAGAACTCTTTTGCCAAGGCAATTTGCTCGGTCTTTACAAATGCTGGCGCATGCCCGACTCCGGGGATCTCAATACTACGTATATGTGGATTGTCTCTACACATCTCAGCAACAGTTTGTGCAGACAGTAAATCAGAGTCACCGCCGCGCACAATCAGCATTGGAATTCGAATTTGCTTAAAAGCATGCCACATAGCCATCTCACCGGCTTTTGCCATGATGGGGTTTACGGATGCAAAAGGTACCGAAATATCTGGGTCGTAATGCATTCCCCACACACCATCCTTTTGAACCAGCATGGGTCCGTTATAAATTTCCCACTCCTCGGGAGTATGTGAGCCAAATGAAGCGCAAATCTCATTGAGTCTCTGAAGAGCATCCGCACGATTGCCAAAGGCAAATGGTTGACCTACATAAGAACCCAAACGTTTAATGGCCTCGGGTTCAATGCGTGGACCAACATCATTAATCAACATTCGACGGATTGGGTTATTTGGCATTGAGGCATAAACCATACCAATGAGTCCGCCCATTGATGTACCAAACCAATCCACCTGACTAACGCCCAACTGCTTAATCATGCATGCCATATCTGCAACATATTGAGGGACAGCATAGAGCATAGGATTCTTGAGACGATCAGAGTCGCCACGACCCACTACATCAGGACATACTACGTAATATTCCTTGCACATTGCTTTGGCAAGAGTATTGAAATCACTGCCACGTCTAGTAAGTCCATGAACACAGACTAGGACCTTGGGATTGCTGGGGTTGCCCCAGGCGTGATAGGCCATACGATGCGGCCCATCATTGCTTGTGCAGCTTGCATAAAAAGTATCACCTTGATGAATTACTTCGGGCATATTCATCTTCTCTTTCAGTTGCTCATCATGGGTGTGCTCATTGATGCCACCCGCCTCTTCCGGCTGCAAAGTGACATGATCAATGCCGTGCTTATCCAGCAACATCGCATTGATACGCGCCATGATGTCTGGCCAATCGTTAATGCGCTCAATCTCAATATGTCCAATTAATGCTGGAAAACTAGGCGTCATCTCCCAAACATGGAGATCATGAACCGCCAATACTCCTGGAACATTCTTGAGATCTCTGCCGACTGCCAAATAATCAATATGCAGGGGTACACCCTCCATTAGGAAGTGGTATGACTCATGAAGAATAGTAATCGTCGACTTGAGAATCAGAAGGGATACCAAAATCGACAAGATCGCATCGATCGGCATCCAGCCGGTTAACTGAATCACGACACCTGCAATTAACGCAGCGATTGAACCCAATAGATCGCCCATGACATGCACCAAGGCAGCACGCGTGTTGACGCTTTTCTTATCGCGGGACAATACCCAAGCTACTAAGATATTCATTACCAAGCCAACAGCGGCAACTACAGTAACTGTTAAGCCATCGACCTTGTGTGGGTCATAGAAGCGGCTAATCGCCTCAACCATAATCCACACCACAAGTGCGAGCATCGCAATACTATTAACAAAGGCCGCCAATGCCTCCGCCCTCCCAAATCCAAAGGAATGCTTGGGAGATGGTGGTCGACGAGAAATAATTTGCGCCAATAATGCCAAGCCAAGCGCTGCCGCATCCGTCACCATGTGACCGGCATCTGAGATCAATGCCAAAGAATTGGCGAAGTATGCAGCCGCCCCCTCAATTCCTGAAAAACCAAGAGTGAGGATTAATGCAATTAGCAAAAGATTTTGGTTAGAAACCTCCTTGCTATGCGAATGCTTAGCATCGCCTTGCTTATGCGCATGCAGCGAATGATCTACGGCGCTCATAAAAGATTCCCTAAATAAGAAATGGGGTCATTAAGACCCCATTATTTCACTAACTGACGGTAGTAGTTAGAAACCAGCGGTATCAACAGGGGCGCCCGTTTTAGAGATCACTTCTTCTTTAGTGACGCCGGGGGCAAGTTCTACCAACTTTAGTCCCTTTGGGGTGATATCCAGAACACACAAATCAGTAATGATGCGGCTGATAACACCAACCCCAGTCAGAGGTAAAGTGCATTTAGGCAAAATTTTGATCTCCTCAGTGCCGTCTTTCTTTTTGGCAACATGCTCCATCAAAACAACCACGTGCTTTACGCCGGCAACCAAATCCATTGCCCCGCCCATACCTTTAACCATCTTGCCTGGAATCATCCAGTTGGCCAAGTCTCCATGCTCACTTACCTGCATTGCACCCAAGATGGCAATATTAATTTTGCCGCCACGGATCATGCCGAAAGAATCGGCGGAGGAGAAAATAGACGAGCCAGGCAAAGTGGTAATCGTTTGCTTGCCCGCATTAATCAAATCCGCATCAATGGTTTGCTCAGTAGGAAATGGGCCAATACCCAACAAACCATTCTCAGACTGAAGCCAAACTTCCATCCCTTCAGGTACATGATTGGCAACTAAGGTTGGCATACCAATACCTAAATTAACGTAGTAACCATCTTTTAACTCTTTAGCAGCACGTGCCGCCATTTCATCTCTATTCCAAGGCATGTCGATCTCTCTAAATATTCTGTTCAATAAGCAAGCTAATTAAGCTGCAGATAAAGTGCGTTGCTCAATACGCTTCTCAGGCGTCGTATTGAGTACCAGGCGATGTACATAGATACCCGGCGTATGAATCTCATCTGGATCAAGCTCACCGTTTTCTACGATCTCCTCTACTTCTGCAACAGTAATCTTGCCGGCCATTGCTACGACTGGGTTGAAGTTACGTGCGGTGTAGCGATAGATCAAATTACCTGACTTATCTGCCTTCCATGCTTTGACCAAAGAAATATCGGAAATGATCGCTCGCTCCATGATGTATTTCTCACCATCAAATTCTTTTTCTTCCTTACCTTCTGCAACCAAAGTACCAACCCCAGTTTTCGTATAGAAGGCAGGAATACCGCAACCACCAGCCCGCAACTTTTCAGCCAATGTACCCTGAGGAGTAAATTCCAACTCCAACTCGCCAGCCAAGAACTGTCGCTCGAATTCTTTATTCTCACCTACATAAGAGGCAACCATTTTCTTAACTTGACGGGAATTTAATAGCAAACCCAATCCAAAGCCATCTACTCCAGCATTATTAGCAATGGCTGTGAGATTTTGTGCACCAAGATCCTTCACAGCCTGAATTAATGCCTCTGGAATTCCGCAAAGACCAAAGCCACCAACGGCCAACTTTTGTCCATCTTTCAAAATATCCCGGAGAGCATCCACTGCTGATGGGTAAGTTTTATTCATACATTCGTCCTAATATTGCCAAAAAGGGTAAAAAAGTAATCATAACGCTTTGGGTCCTCAAGCCCGAAGCTAAAGGGTAGCAACTTGATATTTATCATCAGGAACTAAACTAGAAGGGTTAAAAAACCATAAAAAATGGTGAAATTGTTAAAAATTGCTGAAAATGAGCTCAGCACCCTAATTTGATGAGATGTCGGAGAATGAAATGAACGCCCAGGAATTACTTGAACAGTTTGGACCAAGAGAATCCATGGACTA
>JBJOJF010000100.1:0-4226 GCA_046046735.1 Pseudomonadota bacterium | reverse complement strand
TGAAAAAGATGCTCGTGGAAATGCAAAAGCGACTGTAGATGGTAAAAATGCTTATCAAACCAACATTCCAAAGGTTTTTGCTGCAGGCGATATGCGCCGTGGTCAGTCATTGGTGGTTTGGGCAATTCGCGAGGGTCGTCAGGCTGCCCGTGCAGTAGATGAGTATTTAATGGGGTCTTCTGTTCTGCCGCGATAATATCGAGGATATGAATAGTGGTCACTCAAGCTTGACTGAAAAGAAACAGCAAACCTCTAGCGGAAGTCATGGCGAAGTTATCGTTGCAATAAAAGACGTCAACTTTGCTTACAACCCTGGTGAGAGGCAAATTCTCTCGGGACTCAATATGGAGTTCCGTCGAGGTCAAGTGGTTGCCGTGATGGGCGGCTCTGGGTGTGGCAAGACTACTATTTTGAGATTAATCGGCGGTCAGTTTGCCGCCCAGTCAGGCCAAGTATTGTTTGAAGGGCATGACATCGGCAAAATGTCATCTGCTGAGTTGATGATCGCGCGTCGTCGCATGGGAATGCTCTTTCAGTTTGGCGCACTTTTTACAGATCTGAGTGTTTTTGAAAACGTCGCCTTTCCGCTGCGTGAACATACCAATTTAAGTGAAGAGTTGCTGCGCTCGCTGGTACTCATGAAACTCAATGCAGTCGGTTTACGCGGTGCGCGTGATTTAATGCCGGCACAAATTTCTGGTGGCATGGCAAGACGAGTGGCATTGGCGCGAGCGATTGCCTTAGACCCTCCTCTGATCATGTACGACGAACCCTTTGCGGGCCTTGATCCAATCTCTCTCGGCATTACGGCTCGTTTAATACGGGATTTAAACAATGCCTTGGGCGCTACCAGTCTATTGGTAACTCATGATGTTGAAGAGACATTTGAGATTGCAGACTATGTGTACTTTATTGCGAATGGCCGGATTGGTGCTGAAGGCACTCCAGAAGAGTTGAGTCGCTCAACTGATCCTTTTGTACGACAGTTTTTAGATGCATCCCCTGATGGCCCGGTACCATTTCATTACCCTGGTCAAAGCCTTGCAGAAGATTTTGGAGTGAGCCTGAAATGAGTCTTCTCAATAAGACACTAGATCTTTTCGGCGACTTAGGATTTTTTGTTCGCCGCAATTTAACAAGTCTTGGACTTGCTGCGCGCATGTTTGCTGCAGTGATTTGGCGCTCTGGTTTTTTATTGAAGCGACCACGCTTGGTATCTGACCAAATTTTATTTGTTGGCAATCACTCCTTTGTAATCATTGCGGTGTCTGGTTTATTCGTTGGCTTCGTTTTAGGGTTGCAGGGTTACTACACGCTGAATCGCTATGGCTCTGAACAAGCCTTGGGTTTATTGGTAGCACTTTCATTGACTCGCGAATTGGGCCCGGTAATTACAGCCTTGCTATTTGCGGGACGTGCCGGTACCTCACTTACTGCTGAGATTGGTCTCATGAAAGCGGGTGAGCAATTAAGTGCAATGGAGATGATGGCGGTTGATCCTTTAAGTCGTGTGATTGCACCCCGTCTCTGGGCAGGCATCATTGCTATGCCAATTTTGGCAACGATCTTTACTGCAGTTGGTGTAATGGGCGGCTATTTTGTTGGTGTGCCTCTGATTGGGGTGGATTCAGGCGCGTTTTGGTCACAGATGCAAGGCGGTGTTGACCTGTTTTCAGATATTGGCAATGGGCTCATTAAGAGCTTAGTGTTTGGTGTGGCGGTAACGTTTATCGCTCTATATCAAGGTTTTGAAGCAAAACCCACTCCTGAGGGTGTGTCACAGGCAACTACCCGTACGGTAGTGATCTCTTCTTTATCGGTTTTAGCATTAGATTTCTTGCTAACCGCAATGATGTTCTCGAATTAGAAAGAATAAACTGGGGCTCTTATGAGAAAAAGTGCAATTGATGTTTGGGTTGGGATCTTTGTAGCCATTGGTTTGTTGGCTGCATTGTTTCTTGCATTAAAAGTCGGCAATATGAATGCCGTATCTTTTGCGCCTACTTATAAAATTTCAGCTCGCTTTGACAATATTGGCGGACTCAAACCACGTGCGCCAGTGAAAAGTGCTGGCGTGGTGGTCGGGCGCATTGCCAATATCTCTTTTGATGATAAAACCTATCAAGCTACGGTCACCATGACGATCGAGGATGCTTATAAATTTCCTAAAGATTCCTCAGCCAAGATTTTGACTTCAGGCTTACTGGGCGAACAGTACATCGGTCTTGAAGCGGGCGGATCTGACGATATGTTGCTTGCTGGTGAAAAGATTACTCAGACTCAATCAGCAGTTGTTTTAGAAAATCTCATTAGCCAGTTCCTCTACAACAAGGCTGCCGATAGCGGTAAAGACAAGGGCGCTGAAAAGTAATGCGTTTTGTTGCCAAGCTTAGAAGCTTTGTAGTGCTTGGCTTGGCTATAGCCATGGTTGGCTGTGCATCGATTCCTGCTGGGGTAGAGCCTTCACCACACGATCCGTGGGAGCCATTCAATCGCTCTGTATTTGAGTTCAATGAAGGTCTGGATGCCTACCTATTAAAGCCCGTAGTGGCTGGATATCGCTTCGTGCTCCCAGAGTTTGTTCGCGATGGCATTTACAACTTCTTTAGTAATTACAGTGATATTTACACCGCCCTACAGAACTTATTGCAGGGAAAGCCAGATTACGCGTTTAGTGACTTAATGCGTGTAGTTGTTAATACCACCTTTGGTTTGGGTGGCTTGATTGATATGGCTACACCAGGCGGTTTACCAAAGCACAAAGAGGATTGGGGTCAAACTTTTGGTGTTTGGGGTGTTCCAGCCGGCCCGTATGTCGTTTTGCCATTCTTTGGACCAAGCAATGTGAGGGATACTTTTGGCACTGTGGCGGATTTAGAGTCTGATTACTTATTTACCTACGTCAAAGACATTGGTTTACGTAACAGTATTACGGGTTTACGGGTAGTTAACGCGCGCAATACCTACTACGAGGCTGGCGACCTTTTGGATGGGGCGGCCATCGATAAGTACAGCTTTATGCGCGATGCCTATATTCAGAGACGTGAATATCAAATTAATGAGGGGCGCGAAGATAGGGAGCCCTTGATGCCGGTTTACGAAAATCCTTACGAGTAAGTGCGTCTGTGCCCGTGCAGATTTAGTTAAAAGGCTAAAATAAGCTTAGATCAAGAGCCTAAATCGGGAAAATATGAAAAGCAATAAGACCATTCGAAAATACTTCGCTGTATTGCTATCCGCCTTCACTATTACCATTGCAAATGTCAGTGCGCAGGCGGTTGATCAGTCAACGCCTGACAGTCTGATTAAGAGCGTGGTTTCAGATGTCATGGCTTCTGTCAAATCAGACCCTGAGATTCAGAAGGGCAATATTCCCCGTATCGTGGATTTGGTGGAAAAGAAGATTGTTCCCTATACCGATATGCGTCGCACCACTGAGATGGCAATGGGCCCTAATTGGAAAAAAGCTACTCCTGAGCAACAAGCTCAATTGGTGGGCGAGTTCAAAAGTTTGCTGATCCGCACTTACTCTGGAGCGCTAAGTCAACTTCGCGATCAGACGGTTCAATTTAAACCTTTGCGCGCTGCACCTGACGACAAAGAGGTGGTTGTGAAGACTGTGGTGATCGGTCGTGGCGATCCAGTGCCTTTGGATTATCGCCTCGAGAAAACAGCTAATGGCTGGAGAGTCTACGATATGAACATTATGGGAGTTTGGTTAGTTGAAGCCTATCGCAATCAATTCGCAAATCAAATTAGCCAAAATGGTATTGAGGGTTTAGTGAAATTTTTGCAGGATCGTAATAAGCAACTTGCAGCTGCAAAGCCTGCAAACTAAATCGTAATTTCATACATTCAGTAAAGATAAAGATGCCATTCTCATTACCTGTTTCGGTAACGCAAGAAAATGTGGTGCAGTTAGAAAAAGACGGCTTATTAAATTTAGCTGCACTGAGAACGGTTGATTGTGGTCGCTTGCAGGATTTCGATTCGACGGTACTAACAGTCTTATTGGCTTGGCAAAAAAAGTTACAAGCAGATAATCATCAGCTTGTAGTGCTCAATGCACCCGAAAAATTAAAGGTGTTAGCTGGTGTGTATGGTATTTCTGCATTGCTAGGTTTGTCATAGCATGCATCCCGCAATTTCAATAAAAAACGTATCTAAAAATTACGGAGCGCTTCAGGCTCTGGATGATGTTTCTTTGTCGATAGAGCAGGGTGAAT
>JBJOJF010000099.1:0-4987 GCA_046046735.1 Pseudomonadota bacterium | reverse complement strand
CGTTTGCCACTTTCTTCAAAAAATCTTGGTCTACATATTTGGAGATCACTTGAAATAATGGCGTGGCATCAGAGAGGCCGTCACTTAATATTCCCGAAATCAAGCCACGTTCAACGAAAATATCTTGGGGCCCAAGTTGCGTATATACCTGGCGAAGAACAGGATCGTACTCTTTACCCATAAATGCAAATGGAGCAATCAATGCACCAGTGCTAATACCGGTTACCAAATTAAATTGCGGGCGATCGCCACGATCCGACCACCCAATTAAGAGACCTGCGCCGTAAGCACCATCATCGCCACCGCCGGACAGCGATAAATAATTCGCAGCCGAGTTAAGCGTCTTTTCACTTCTAACCTCAAAGCCCGCCTGAATATCTGCTGCCATTTGGTCAATGCTAGATTGACTTGCAACCATATATCTCACGCTAGATAAACCAGCAATTTGCGCTTGACCCATCTGTTGAGGTGGCACCGCTGCTTTGCGCTGCAAGCTACTACACGCAGACAACAGCAGGATAGAGCAAATTAATGTGAGGCGAATCATGAATGGCATGGCATTTGCTTCTTATTTTAAAAACCTGATTAGAGTATAAAGAGGGAATCACTCAAAGGCCGCAAAAAAGAAATCGGAATATCAATGCAAATTCAAATTATTCGCCTGCTAGCTCTAAGTCTATTAGCCCTATTGCCCGCTTTGAGCTATGCGCAATTTTCAAATCCCTTTAGCTCTAACAAAACAGTGGATCAGCAACGCCAAGAAATCCTAAAGAAGAATGACGAAACACTCAAAAAACTGTATGCGATTGAACCCACAGCAAAAGAACTGATTAACAAGTCTATTGGCTACGCAACCTTTAGTAACTTCGGTATGAAGATTTTGATTGCTGGTGGCGGCTCTGGGAGCGGTGTTGTGATTGAAAAGGGCAACCCCAAACCCATCTTCATGAATATGGCCGAAGTTCAGGCGGGACTAGGACTTGGCATTAAGTCCTTCCAAAATATTTTCGTCTTTCAGACAAAGGCAGCGCTCAATGACTTTGTAAATTCAGGATGGACTTTTGGTGGGCAGGTAACAGCTGCAGCTAAATATGAAAACACGGGCGACGCCTACCAAGATGGCGTATTGGTCGCTCCGGGTGTTTTGTTATTCCAGCTAACAGACTCAGGCCTTGCCGCTGAAATCACCGGCAAAGGCACCAAGTACTATAAAAATACTGACCTCAATAAATAAGATCGTACCGCAGCCCCTTTAAATTTAAGGGGTCATCTGCGCATTGAGCTTAGCTTGACTAGGATCATGCAATTTATTGAGTGCGGATAAGTAAGCCTTAGCGGAAGCAGCAATGATGTCAGGATCTGTTCCAACGCCATTCACAATGCGACCACCTTTAGATAGGCGCACAGTCACTTCACCCTGCGACTGCGTTCCAGAAGTAATTGCATTTACCGAATACAACAATTGCTCTGCTCCGCTTTTCACGATTTCTTCAATTGCATTTAAGCTTGCATCTACAGGGCCGTTACCTTCGGCTTCTGAGCTCTCCTCTTTTCCGCCCGCACGGAAAGTCACTTTGGATTTAGGGCGCTCGCCAGTTTCTGAATGTTGACTCAAAGAAATGAATTTATAGAACTCGTCCTGCTCAGCTGCAGCAGAGTCTGACATGATAGCAATAATGTCCTCATCAAAAATTTCTGCTTTTTGATCGGCTAAGGACTTGAAACGCACAAAGGCCTCATTCAAGTCAGCTTCCGCTTCAATTGCAATTCCCAATTCTTGTAAACGTTGCTTGAAAGCATTTCGGCCAGATAACTTACCCAACACAATCTTGTTGGTAGACCAACCCACATCTTCTGCGCGCATGATCTCGTAAGTCTCGCGATTCTTCAAGATACCATCTTGATGAATACCAGAAGCATGGGCAAAGGCGTTGGCGCCCACTACTGCTTTATTAGGTTGCACAACAAAGCCAGTGATCTGAGATACCAACTTAGAAGCGGGAACAATCTGAGTGGCATCTATGCCACAGACCATATCGAAATAATCTTTGCGCGTACGCAAAGCCATCACAATTTCTTCTAAAGCAGTATTACCAGCACGCTCACCTAAGCCATTAACAGTGCACTCAATTTGACGAGCGCCGCCAATCTTGACGCCAGCCAATGAATTAGCGACCGCCATCCCTAAGTCGTTATGGCAATGCACTGACCAGACTGCCTTATCGGAATTAGGTACACGAGTACGCAAGGTTTTAATAAACTCGCCATACAACTCTGGAGTGGCATAACCCACTGTATCGGGAATGTTAATGGTTGAGGCACCTTCATTAATGACGCCTTCAACTACCCTGCACAAGAAATCCATTTCAGAGCGATAGCCATCTTCCGCTGAGAATTCAATATCTTCGGCTAAGTTGCGCGCAAAGCGAATGGAGCGCTTAGCTTGCTCCAATACTTCCTCAGGTGACATGCGTAATTTCACGGCCATGTGCAAAGGGCTGGTTGCCAAGAATGCATGAATGCGTTTTGCATTTGCAGCCTTCAAAGCATCCGCTGCACGAGTGATGTCTTTGTCGTTAGCGCGAGCGAGTGAGCAAACGATCGAATCTTTAACTGCTGCTGCAACTGCTGAGATCGCCTGAAAGTCCCCTTCAGAACTAGCTGCAAATCCCGCCTCAATCACGTCAACCTTAAGACGCTCTAATTGACGGGCAATACGAACTTTTTCGTCTTTAGTCATTGAGGCGCCAGGCGATTGTTCGCCATCACGCAAGGTGGTGTCAAAAATGATTACTTTGTCGCTCATCACTGCTCTCCAGTTCAATATTGCTTAATTTAATGCTTACTAATGTTGTCAATCTAAAAACAAAAACCCCAGCAATTTGCTGGGGCTGGTATGTGGTGGCTAATGAATTACTTTAATCTCATTAACTCAGGCCTTACCTGCCCCAAGCTTTAGGCTTAGTGCTAGTAGAAGAAGGCTGGATAAAAGTGAGAAATTCATCAACATGGATTAAATATAACCTAAAAATTCGGTTTTAGCTAAAACGGCGTCCACTCAAACGTTCCCAGGCCCAAATTACATAACCTGAAATAGAGTAAACGACAAACAAGCCAAATAAGGTCAAAGGTGGATTGGATGAAATCAAGACGAAGGTCAGGATCATCAGAACCATCACCCCGAATGGCACTCGATAGCGCACATCCAAGGCCTTGCCACTATAAAAGCGGGCATTAGAAACCATGGTCAGACCAGCATAAACCGCTAAAAAGAAGGTAATCCATGGAATAGCACTATCGCGCACCGGAATCTTATTGTCATCAGCTAGCCAAATAAAGCCAGCCATCAGCGATCCCGCAGCTGGGCTTGGCAAGCCTTGGAAGAATTTCTTATCAACGACACCTGTGTTCACATTGAAACGCGCTAAACGCAAAGCTGCACCAGCACAGTATGTAAAGGCCGCTAACCAGCCCCACTTGCCCAAATCTTTTAAGGCCCACTCGTAAGCAACTAAAGCTGGGGCAACACCAAACGAAACCATATCAGCCAAAGAGTCGTACTGCTCTCCAAAAGCACTTTGGGTGTTAGTCATTCTTGCTACACGACCATCCATGCCATCCAATACCAGGGAGGCAAAGATGGCAATGGCTGCCATCTCAAACTGATGGTTCATTGCATTCACAATGGCAAAGAAACCGCAGAATAAAGCGGCAGTAGTAAATGCATTGGGAAGAAGGTAGATGCCCTTGCTGCGTTGAC
This sequence comes from Pseudomonadota bacterium, assembly GCA_046046735.1. Taxonomy (GTDB): domain Bacteria; phylum Pseudomonadota; class Gammaproteobacteria; order Burkholderiales; family Burkholderiaceae; genus Polynucleobacter. The sequence goes on along the minus strand of JBJOJF010000099.1, from coordinate 1,227 downwards.
GCGGCTTATCCGCGTGTAGCTCTTCTACCTCGAAATCAATTCCATCGCCTAGCTCTTCAGCCCACTCCGCCTCAGAACGCTCAGTACGTTTAGGAGCAAGGCGACTACGGTCAATGCGGCCACGACGACGAAATGTACTCAAAGGATATCCCTGTTAAATCGGCTAAATTAATCTAAGCCAGGTACGCGAGCTAAAGCAGTGTTTGTAGCAAAAACTTTGTCACCAACACTGACTAAAGGCTCAGCTGTTAATGGCAAATATACATCTACACGGGAGCCAAAGCGAATAAAGCCATAACGCTCACCCGCTTTGAGTCTATCGCCAACATGGATATAACAAAGAATACGGCGAGCAATTAAGCCAGCCACCTGAACCAGGGTCACGATTTGGCCATTGGCATCAATCACAACGGCGTTACGCTCGTTCTCAGTTGAAGCTTTATCTAAATCGGCGTTTACAAACTTACCAGGGAAATACTGAATCTCTTTTACTAAACCATTGACGGCACTACGGTTGGAATGAACGTTGAACACATTCATAAAAACACTAATCTTGAGAGCCTCACGACCAGCATAAGGATCATTCGCCTTTTCCACCACGACGATACGACCGTCGGCTGGAGATAACACCAAATCACGACCTAATGCAGCAATGCGCTGCGGGTCACGAAAGAACTGCAGAACAAAGATAAAGATGATCCACAAGGGCCATGACCATGCAATGCCACCTAAGTAGTGGACTAGCAAAGTTACGCCCCCCACCAATGCTAAATACGGCCAACCTTCTTTCGCAATAATGGGGTGTGGATACATCATCTTTGTTCTGAGCCTTTTTATTTACTTCTATTGGTTAGTTGCTTAGTTTTTAGTCTGGTCAACCAACTTGTTCTTAGCAATCCAAGGCATCATAGCGCGCAATTTAGCGCCCACTACTTCGATGTCATGCTCTGCATTCAAACGACGACGAGAAATCAAAGTAGGTGCACCCGCTTTGTTTTCCAAGATGAAGCTCTTAGCGTATTCACCAGTTTGAATATCTTTCAAGCACTGACGCATTGCATTCTTAGTGTCTTCAGTAACTACGCGTGGGCCAGTTACATACTCACCATACTCAGCATTGTTAGAGATTGAGTAGTTCATGTTGGCGATGCCACCTTCGTAAATCAAGTCAACAATTAACTTGAGCTCATGCAAGCACTCGAAGTAGGCCATCTCAGGAGCGTAACC
>JBJOJF010000098.1:0-3185 GCA_046046735.1 Pseudomonadota bacterium | reverse complement strand
ATATCCAAATTCATGAAAATCTCGTCTTACATGATGATGGTGAGATTGCTTTTGCATTTCGCAAAAAATCACCAGAACTCAAGAAGGCTTTAGATGTCTTCTCAGAAAAGAACAAGATTGGATCAAGCTTTGGCAATCAGAAATTACAGTCTTATTTGAAGTCCATTAAGTGGGTCAATAATGCAACCGATCCCAAAGAGCTCAAAAAGTTTCACGCCCTAGCCAATTTATTTCAAAAGTATGGAAATGAATATCGCATTGATTGGCTTCTCATGACAGCTCAAGGCTATCAAGAGTCTGGCTTAGATCAAAACAAGAGAAGTAAAGTAGGCGCAATCGGTGTCATGCAAATCATGCCCGCTACGGGCAAAGAGCTGAAGGTGGGCGACATTGGTAGAGTAGAAAACAATATCAACGGCGGCGTTAAATACATTCGCTACCTCATTGAGCAGTACTACAACAAAAAAGAAATCACGGATCTCAACAAAGTTCTTTTCGCATTTGCTGCTTATAACGCAGGGCCAACGAGAGTTCAACAATTGCGCAATGAAGCAGAGAAGCGTGGACTTAACCCCAATGTCTGGTTTGATAATGTCGAGAGAATCGCTGCTGAACGCATAGGCAGGGAAACAGTTCAGTACGTCAGCAATATTTACAAATATGCTGTTGCCTATAAGCTGGTTTTAGAATTGCCTAACAAAAACAAGCCGTAGCCAACTGACATTGCCAATAATTACTACGCGTTAGGTATCGCTTACTTGGATCGCTTTAGAAATGGTCCATAGATATCCGCAACCCTGACTGGGTCCTCAATCATCAACAAGTGAGAAGCGTTGGCTAATGCATAGGCTTGCGATTTAGGAAACTTCTTCTTTAGAGCAGGTAACCCAGCAATACTAAAAATTTCATCACGCTCACCCCACAGAATTAAGGTAGGTTTTGATTGCTTGGGGAGGCGGTTCAAGGAAGAGGTATAAAAATTTACAATGCTCCACACTTGTTGATAGTGGCGATTATTGTCTTGATACTCCTTGATAAGCTGCAGCTTGATTGACTCATCAATATTTGGTGGCTGCAAAAATAATAGGCGCATTTCAAGATCAAGCTGATCTGTATTAATGGGGATAAATGGATTTACCCCTTGGAAAATTGAACCTCTGACTTGCTCACTCCAATCAATTACCCCCAATGGGGCGCCGATAAAGGCAACAGTTTTAATCTCTCCAGGGTATTGATGAGCATATAGAGCGGCGATAGCACCTCCCATTGAGTTGCCAGCAATATGAAATGATCCCTTTGTCACACCCCCCATAAAGCGATGAAGAATATTTACTTGTGATTCAAGTGGATAAGTCGTTACAGGGTAATTGGTACTGCGGCCATAACCCGGAAGATCGGGAGCAATGACATTAAATCCTTGGTTTGCCAAGGAACACCCCAACCCTAGCCAATGCTCCTTCTCCCCAAAAAGTCCATGAAGCAAAAGTACAGGTGGGCCGGAGCCACCTTGCAGGTAGCTAATGACACCACCTTCTACTGCAACGGTTTTAGGGGCTAATGGACAAGGTGTATTTTCTGTTTGGCCATATGCCAAATGAAAACACAAGATGCTAGGTAATAACAGTACTAACTTCTTCAAATAAGACATGCTATCTCTTATATAAAAAAGCCCTTGGACCAATCTCCAGGGGCTTTGCTTTGGGCTTGGCAGAATCAAGTCTTCTTGAGGCGCAGATATTTTCCAAAGGTAAAAATAGAATTGGGGCCCAACTGCGGCTTGACCTTTTTTGCCGGAGTTGACTTGGCGACCTTCTCAGCAAGCTTAGTACTAGCCTTTTGCTTCGCATGGGGTTTGATTGACGGCAATCCCTTAGTGCTTGACTCAATGGTTACGCTCGATTGTTCTAGAGTGCTTGCGAGCGTTACTTGAGACATTTTTTCAAACATGAATGTCTGCAAATCAGCCCACAACTCGGCACCCAACTCACTGCCAGCAGCTTGGTCACCATCAATCACACCAATGACATCACGCAAAGATATTTTCTCGGGGCCTATAGCGAGGGAATAGCCGCCACCAGGCCCGCGATGACTTTGAATCATGCCGGCAGATTTCAGAGCAGCAAAGATAATCTCAAGATAGGTAAGCGAGAGACCATGTCGCTTGCTTATCAGCGGCATAGAAATGGCATGTCCATGGACAGTATGTGCAGCTATGTCCAAAAGAACATTAAATGCGATTTTGCTTTTACTAGAAATTCTCATATTAAATAGCATACCCCTTCCAAAAAGAATTGCAAGTGCATAAAAAAACGCCCCAAATGGGGCGTATGAACAGAGAACATCAAAAACACTAATCAATTAATCGAGTATGGCGGTGATAAAAGTAGCAATAGCGCCTAGCCCTACAGAAGGAATGCCCCAACGCTCTAACGGAGAAACCGCTTTCCCAGCAATAATTTCAACTGGAATAGGCGTTAACTCAATTAAGGCATTGCTAGTGGAATTTTCAAACAAGCGAGTTAGCGAATTCTTACGAGCAGTTCCCATCACAATATGATGGCAATGTAGTCTTTTAGCCTCGCTCGCAATAACAGGAGCGCGCTCTCCAGACTTTTGAGTCACTATCAATGGAATGTTGTGCTGTTTTAACAATTCCTGTGCTGGCATTAGAACGCGATCTGCCCTCTCCTTGTGCCACTCATCAACAGTTTGCTTACTTAAGAATCTACCGATATGGCGAGATAGCTTTGGTTGCACATTTAACAGACATACTTCCATCATTGAGCCATTAATGCACTCATTAATGACATGACGCACAGCTAATAAAGAGTTTTCAGAGCCATCTACAGGAATCAGAACGCGTTTCATATTAAATTCTCCTAAGTTAACAGGTGCAACTGCAGGTACAGCCTCACCCTTGATTGGAGTGAGCTTCGACAAAATCTTGGACTCCAAGTGAGCTTGGCTTTTAAATAATCCAGCCAGCAACACTCCCCCAACGATGAGCACTGAGAAGAGGCTTGCAATGAGCGAACTCTCCAAGATGGGCAACTCTTTAACCATAGGCTCATTGAGAATCATCTTTGCAGCTGTCCATGCCAATACACCAGCACCGAGGTAAATAACTGCTGGATAGCGCTCAACAAGTTTCAGGATCTGGGTTGAACCCCACACTACCACTGGGA
>JBJOJF010000097.1:0-3748 GCA_046046735.1 Pseudomonadota bacterium | reverse complement strand
GTCCCAGGCAGATATGCAGGTGTTGGCAGAGCGTGGCTATGAAGGTCCTTACTTCTTCTGCGCCATGGCCTTGCATCGCAAAGATGTCACGATGGTGGAGTTGTCGAAGATATTCCGTCAGAAGGATGCGCACTTTGCTGGTTTGCTAAATCAGATTCGCATTAATCAAGATATTGGTGAAGCACTGAATATCCTCAATGAGCAATGCTTTACTAATGCACCAGAGGTGGATGAGCAAACAATTGTGCTGACTACAACCAATGCACGAGCTGATCAAATTAATAATGCTGGCCTAAGAGCATTAACTACGGACGCTAAGGTATACACAGGCAACTCCACTGGTAAGTTCAATGTGGATGATCGTAATTTGCCATCACCAAATCATTTAACGCTTAAGGTGGGTGCTAAGGTGATGTTTACTGCCACTGACAGCAACTTTCCGAAGCGTTGGGTCAATGGCACTATCGGTGTGGTCCGTGAATTACTCCCCAACACTGTCAAAGTGATGGTGCAAAACGGCCCTTACTCTAATACAGTTGAAGTCAAAGGGCACCAGTGGGAGTCTTACCGCTATGACCACGACATGATGTCTGGAAAAATTTCCCCAAACATTATTGGTACCTTTGTGCAGATTCCCTTGATGTTGGCCTGGGCTGTCACCATTCACAAGAGTCAAGGCAAGACCTTGGATCGAATTAAGGTGGACTTATCCTCAGGTGCATTTGCCTCGGGGCAGGTTTACGTTGCCCTCAGTCGCTGCACTTCTATTGAAGGTATCACCTTAGAGCGGCCTATCCAACCTAAGGACGTGAGTTGCGACCAAGAAGTGAAGCGTTTTTATCTTAACTGTTTGCCAAGCTAATCATTTCTAGAATCCCGCAGCTAATCCATCGCGACGGTGATCACTTCCGGCAATATAGGCAGCGCTAGTATCTTCACCCAATAAGGCAATCGCTTGAGCGCTACCAAAGTCTAGGCTATTTGCGGGCATGACCGCAACGTCATGACCCATCGCTTTTAAACCCTCAACTACTGAGCTTGGCATCGACGCTTCCACCGTCAGTTTGCCTACATCATCAATTCTCCAGCGGGGTGCATCAGAGCAAGCCTGGGGATTGAGATATTCATCTACAAAGCGCATTACGAACTGAAGATGACCTTGTGGTTGCATATTGCCACCCATCACACCAAAGGCCATGGCAGGTTGACTACCTTTGGTTAGAAATGCGGGAATGATCGTATGGAAAGGGCGCTTGCCTGGAGCCACTTGATTGGGGTGACCATCGACTAAGCTAAAGCTCATACCGCGGTTATGGAATGCAATGCCACCGGGGGCAACCACTCCAGAGCCAAAGCCTTTAAAGTTTGACTGAATATAGGAAATCATCATGCCAGATTCATCGGCTGCGCAAAGGTAAACCGTGCCGCCCGCATGAGGATCGCCAGCACCATAAGTTCCCGCGGCTTGGTGGTTAATTAAGGCAGCGCGACTGGCTAAATAGTCTCTATCTAATAAAGCACTCGTTGGTACTTTCATGGTGCTGTCGTCAGACACATGAGCATAGGCATCAGCAAAAGCAATGCGCATGGCCTCTACTTGCAGATGAATACGCTGCGCAGAGTTGGCGGGATATTGTTTGACATTAGCTGCTTGCAAAATACCCAGTGCCATTTGCGCAACAATGCCTGAACCATTCGGTGGAATTTCATGCAAAGTGTAGTCGCCGTAGTCAAACGCCAATGGCTCTACCCAATCCGTTTTATTGGCAGCAAAGTCCGCCATCGTAAAACAGCCACCGGTGCTCTGTGCAAAATCCACCATGCTCTGAGCAAGCTCACCCGTATAAAAAGACTCACCTTCAGTGTCAGCAATCTCACGCAAAGTTTTTGCTTGAGCAGGGTAGCGCCATATTTGACTAGCTGCAGGTGCTTTGCCATCGATTAGGAAAGATTCAGTAAAGCCCGGTTGATTTTTCAGAATGGGAATGGCTTCTCGCCACTGACGTGCAATGACTGGTGATACCGGAAAGCCATTCTCAGCATAATCAATTGCACGTTTAAAAAGTTGTGCAAAAGGTAACTTGCCAAATTTGCGAGATAACTCAATCCACCCGGAGACCATTCCTGGAATAGTTACGGTATTCCAGCCAATGAGGTCCATCGCCGATTTTCCAGCAAAGTATTCTGAGGTCCATGCGCCAGGTGCGCGGCCAGAAGCATTCATGCCATGAAGTTTTTTCCCATCCCAGATCAAGGCAAAGCCATCGCCACCCAGACCATTCATGGTGGGCTCGACTACAGTCAAGGTAATGGCGGTAGCTAATGCAGCATCCACCGCATTGCCACCATTTTGTAGTACTTCGATACCGGCTTGGGTTGCCAAAGGCTGTGAGCTAGCAACAGCATTCTTTGCGAGGACTGGGGCGCGGCCGCCACCAAATGGAGCAGAAATCAACATGGGTCTAATCTATTCAATCAAAAGAGGTGCTCAAAACAAGCTGGGGTTTAATCGATTTTAATATTTGCAGACTTTACTACCTTTGTCCACTTGTCTTTCTCGCCCTGGGTGATGAGGACCAATTGCTCGGCATTAGCAAATTGTGGATGTATTCCTTGATTGGCTAAGCGAGTTTTAAAGTCAGGGTTGGTTAAGATTTTCCGAATTTCTCTTTCCATTCTGGCGGTAATGGCTGGCGGTGTCCCTTTAGGCGCAAAGATGGCATACAAGTTCTCAACATCAAACTGTTTCATACCATCTTGACCAAGCGTGGGAATGTTTGGCATTAGCGGTGAGCGCTCTGGCGCAGCAATAGCAATGGGTCTTAATTTACCGCTTTGAATATGTGGCAATGACGCAGTAACGCTATCAAACATCATGAGGGTATTGCCTGCTATGAGGTCTGGCAATGCAAATGCGCTTCCTTTGTAAGGAATATGCGTTCCAGTGGCGCCAATCCGTTGCATAAACAAAGTTGACTCTAAATGGGATAGGCTGCCATTTCCTTGTGATGCGTAATTGAAGTCACCTTTTTTGGATTTAATAAACGCAATGAGTTCTGGCAAGTTCTTGGCTGGCACAGAAGGGTTGACGACTATTAGATGCGGAATTGAACCAATGAGGGCAACGGGAGCAAAGTCTTTGGTGAGATCTGCTGGTGGGTTTTTAAAAAGCGCTTGAGAGATTGATTGGTTAGTTAGGGCGCTAAAGAGAATGGTGTAACCATCTGGTGCTGCTTTGGCTGCAGCCCCCAAAGCAATCATTCCACCAGCCCCAGGCTTATTTTCAATCACGATGGGCTGACCTAGCGCTTCGCCAAGAGGCACTCCAATTGCACGGGCAAATACATCAGTAGAGCCGCCTGCTGGAAAGGGCAAGATAGCCACAATCGGTTTTTTGGGCCAGTCGCTATCTGAAGCTGCCAAAACTGGACCGCAAATACTGCTGATGAGAAGAGTCGCCAATAAGGTTCTGCGGGAGTACTTTTTAAGGAGGTTCATTTCAGTATTCTTTATGTTGGAAGTTTTGTTGGTTGCAATCAAACTTGCATGATCAGCTTAGATGAAGAAAGCCAAGCGCAATTATTTTTATGAAACTAAATCAGGAACTGGTGCTCACTTTTAGTGCATTGCGCCTTGTGGGGATTGAAATTCATTGTGATCTGAAAATTATTTGTTAAATAGGTGATACAGAATCGGAATGGCCACCGCGCTGATGACGCCATTCATCCCCATTGCTAGGCTGGCGTAG
>JBJOJF010000096.1:0-3356 GCA_046046735.1 Pseudomonadota bacterium | reverse complement strand
GTTTCTTTCTTTACTTTTCTGTTTGAAAAACTGAATCCTCAAGCAGATGCTGTTTTAAAAGCTGCGCAAAACTTTGTTGCCGATTCCAGCGCGCGTAATTACATTCAGCTGCAAAAAGTTTCGGAATCTCCTCGTCAAGAATTCTTTCGCCGCTTAAATCGCGCTAGTCAGGGTACGGCAGCTGTCGTGCAAATGCGTCGTGATTTATTGCAGTTGTTGGACAAGAAGCCTGAATTGGCTGCAGTCGATTTTGATATGCGACATTTGCTGTCGTCTTGGTTCAATCCGGGTTTTCTAAAAATGCATCAAGTGGACTGGAAGTCCCCTGCAGAGGTGCTTGAGAAGTTGATTCAACACGAGGCTGTGCACGCAATTGATGGTTGGGATGATCTGCGTCGTCGACTCCAACCGGATCGCCGCTGCTTCGCATTCTTTCACCCGCAGTTACCTAGCGAGCCTTTGATTTTTGTTGAGGTTGCGCTCTTACCTGAAATCCCGACTGTTATTACTCCACTAGTCGATAAGAAGGCAGAAACAGTTGATCAGGTTTCTCAGTACAAAGTGGCTGTCTTTTATTCCATCAGTAACTGTGAGCCTGGATTGCGCGGCGTATCGATGGGGAACTTCTTAATTAAGCGAGTGGCAGAGCAATTGCATGCTGAGTTCCCAAGCATTAAAACTTTTGTGACCTTATCGCCAATCCCGGGATTCATGGATTGGGTGGCAGCAGGCGCCAATCTAGGTGATGGGGTTCCTGCAGATAGATTGAAGCCCAATCTAAAGGCAGCAAGAGATGCGGCATTGGCCTGTCTTAAGTTAGATACTCAGTCTTGGACCGAGCGCCTGGCGGCTGGTTGGCATCCAGATTTGGCTTCAGAAAAAGAGAAGGAAGCCTTGCTGTGCTTAGCTAGTATTTGTTTAGGACTAGCCTCAACTGGGCGAGATGGAAATCCAGTAGCTAAATTCCACCTTGGGAATGGGGCTAAGTTACATCTCATTAACTGGGCGGGTGATTTGTCTCGCAAAGGTCTGCGCCAATCGGCCGGCTTGATGGTCAATTATTTATATGACTTGGGAAGCGTTGAGGACAATCACGAGCGCTTTGCCAACGGAGAAATTGTGTATTCCAGGGCGGTTTCTAAGTTAATGACGCCCTAGTGTTTTCCCTTGGTTGGATTTATGCAGTAAATGTTAAGTGCCCTTAGAATAGTCCGGTAATTACAAAAAAGAAGTCAATCCCAGATTGATATAAAGGAGACGAAGTGTTTAATAAAAAGAACAGCTCATCAGTATTTTCAGTTAGCACCCTCAAAAAAGCCGCATTTTTACTCTGTGCCGCACCTTTGACTGTGTTTGCTCAGGAGTGGCCTACTAAGTCGGTAACATTTTTAAATCCATTCCCTGCTGGCGGTGGAACAGATGCGTTTGCTAGACCTTTAGCCGCTCAACTTACAGAGCAATTAGGTAAGCAATTCATTATTGATAATCGTGGTGGTGCGGGCGGTACTGTGGGTGCCTCAGTAGCTGCAAAAGCAGCGCCAGATGGATATACCTGGTTTATTGGCGCTACGCATCACACCATTGCGCCTTCCATGTACAAGAATCTCGATTACGACATTGAGAAGAGCTTTATTCCAGTAGCGATGTTGGCAAACGTTCCTCAGGTTTTGGTTGTGAACCCACAGCGTGTAAGCGCTCGTAACGCTAAAGAGTTCATTGATTTGATGAAGAAAAACCCAGGTAAGTACAACTTTGCTAGCGCTGGTAGCGGCACTGTTCACCACTTAGCTGGCGAGCTCTTCAAAATCCAAACAGGCACTTTTATTACCCACATCCCTTATCGTGGCGCGGGCCCAGCAATGAACGACCTTTTGGCTGGTCAGATCGATCTAGAGTTTGATGGTCTAGCGACTTCTGCGCCTCAAATCAATGCAGGTAAGTTGGTGGCGATTGCGGTAGCTTCAAACAAGCGCTCACCTGCGATTCCTAACGTACCTACTTTTAAAGAAGCCGGTTTGCCAGACTATGAAGTATCGACTTGGTATTCAGTGTTTGCTCCAGCGGGCACACCTAAGCCAATCGTAGACAAAATGATTGTGGAAATTCAGAAAGCTCTCAATACTCCTAAGCTCAAATCGATTTGGGAAAAGAACGGTTCTGATATTCCAAATCTTTACGGCGAAGCATTTGGTAAGCAGGTGCGCGCTGACGTCGCACGTTGGTCTGCGGTTGTTAAGAAATCCGGCGCGCAGTTAGATTAATAAGTTGCAGTAATTAATAGATTGGTTTTGAGGCTCTAATGAATTTATATTCACTCTTGGAAAAAGGTTTTCCAAAAGATAAGCAAGCATGCGCACTAGAAACACACGATGGACTGTATTACTCGTGGAGTGATTTGGAGCGAGCAACTGCCAAAATGGCAAATTTGCTTAAGAGTCTCAAACTACCAGCTGGATCAAGGGTTGCAGTACAGGTTGAAAAATCACCTGAGGCCCTTTTTCTGTACCTCGCAACCATTCGTGCGGGTTATGTTTATCTACCTCTGAACACTGCATATCAAGCCGCGGAGATTCAGTACTTTCTAGAAAATGCTGAACCTGCTGTGGTGGTTTGTAGCAGCAAGAATTTCTCTTGGGTTTCTAAGGTCGCCTTCAAGGCGGGTACTAAGCATGTCTTTACTTTGGATGAAGATCGCAAGGGGACTCTGCTTGAGCGTGCTGGTGGCCAGAAAGATCAATTCAAAACGGTTGCTGCTAAGGATGATGATTTAGCAGCAATTCTGTATACCTCCGGAACTACTGGTCGCAGTAAGGGTGCAATGCTGACCCATAAAAACTTGGGAAGTAACGCACAGGTTCTGCAAAAGTTTTGGGGCTGGAAAAAAGGCGATGTTTTATTGCATGCCTTGCCCATCTTCCATGTGCATGGTTTATTTGTGGCTGCGCATGGTGCATTAATTAACGGCAGCAAAATGATTTGGTTGCCGCGCTTAGATACTGCGCAACTGATTCATCACATGCCAAACTCAACAGTGATGATGGGTGTGCCAACCTTCTATGTCCGCTTATTGGCTGATAAAGGTTTCAATAAACAGGTTACACGGAATATGCGACTGTTTGTTTCAGGCTCAGCACCTTTGTTGACCGAGACATTTAACACCTTCAAGGAAGTAATTGGACAGCCTATCCTTGAGCGTTATGGCATGAGTGAAACGGTAATGTTGGTTTCAAATCCATACAAAGGAAACCGCGTAGGCGGATCCGTGGGATTGCCATTGCCTGGCGTGAAGGTGAGGGTGGTGAATGAAAACAATAAGCCTTGTGGTGTCGATGAGATCGGCAGCATTCAGGTGAAAG
>JBJOJF010000095.1:0-3751 GCA_046046735.1 Pseudomonadota bacterium | reverse complement strand
AGTCTTGTGGGCGCGCAAGCCCATGAAAGCTTTTGCGCCTGATAGCGTTTGTCAGTATTGCGAAGCTAGAGGTATTTGCAGAAAGGGCATGTGGTGAACGATAAGTTTGACTACCCCGTAGCCTGTAATCCGAATAATTCAGTGATTGTGTCTGCCTGCGCGGGCAGTGGTAAGACTTGGCTCTTAGTTGCTCGCATGGTGCGCTTATTGCTGGCTGGCGCCAAGCCTCAAGAGATCTTGGCGCTGACCTTTACTCGCAAGGCTGCTCAAGAGATGCGTGACCGCCTGTACGGATTGCTGGAGCAGTTTTCTCAAATGACGGATGAGCAACTCATTTATGAGCTCACGATCAGAGGTTTAGATGACGCGGAGGCTAAGAAGTTGCTACCGCAAGCAAGAGCGCTTTATCTCAAGGTCTTGAAGAGCCCACAATCGATTGTGATTGATACTTTTCATGGATGGTTTGGTAGGCTTCTTGGGGCAGCACCAATTTCAGCAGAGGTGCAGCCAGGATTTAATCTTCGTGAAGATGCTAAGCGCTTGCAAGAAGAGTGCATGCAAGATTGGTGGGGGGATTTGCCCGCTGATCTTAAAAAACACTATGACGTTTTGCTCAAAGAGTTTGGCGCCTTTGAGGCCGATAAGTTCTTGATGGGTAATTACAGCCTCTTTAAACAAAGAGGCGCATGGACATTCTTTTTAGCTTCTTGCAAGGCTCAGGGCATTAGTCCGGCCGACGCTTTAGCGCAATGTCTGCCCAACTTGTCTTCGCCTAACCCGCTAGAAGAATTTTGGCAACGCCCTGGCACTAAAGATGACCTACAGGTGATGCTTGATTGCTATAGCAATGGCACCCCTGGTCAAAAGAAAAGTGCGCCATTTATTCAGAGGGTCATAGCACTTCATGCGGCGGGTGGCTCAGTAATGGAAATTGCGGATCAATGGCAAGGCTACTTCTTAACCAAAGCTCTGACACCATTAAAAGATATTGCGACGATGTCTGCTCCCATGCGGGATTATCTTGCTGCGACTGGCGGTGACCCAACGCAGATTACCTCCATTCGCAATGCTTGGGTAGATGCATATGAGGCATGGTTTCCTTGGCAAAATGATCAAGATGCTTATGCGATAAACACCGCTTGGTTTGCTATGAGTGAAGCAATGCTAGGTCATATGCAAAAGGCTAAAGAGTCCATGCGTGTGCGTGACTTTGATGACTTGGAAATTGGTGTTAGCCAGTTGATGGCCGATTCAGCTAATGCTGCTTATCTCCAAGCAAGACTGGACGCCAAGTACAGCCACATTCTGATTGATGAGTTTCAGGATACCAATCCATTGCAATGGCAGATCTTGCGTTCTTGGCTAGAGGGTTACGGGCAAGATGGATCTCGCCCCAGTGTATTTATTGTTGGCGATCCCAAACAGTCGATCTATCGCTTTCGCCGAGCTGACCCAAGACTTTTTACTAGTGCAACTACTTTCCTGCAATCTACTTTGCAAGCGAAGTATCTGGAAAAGAACACCACCCGCAGAAATGCCGATCAAATTAATCGGGCTGTAAATAGTATTTTCTTATTGGATACGGTTCCATCAAGCTATGTGTTTGCCAAGCAAGATACTGACTGGAAGGCGCCAACAGAAGGTATTCCTGGGCATCAGTTTGCCGCCAAGGGCGAGGCGATGTTATTGCCACTCATTGAGCGTACAGAGCAGGATCAAGCTGAGCGCACTGGTAGTGCTTTAGATAATCCTATTGAAGATTCTGGTCTTACTGTCGCCGTGCAGCAACGCTACTGGGAAGGTCAACAAGTAAGCCGCTTGATTCATCATGTTCTAGCAACACGCCAAGTGATTGATAAAAAGGATGGCAAAGATTATTGGCGACCAGCAAGAGCTAGTGACTTTATCTTGCTCGTCAAACGCCGCGCCTACTTGCCACAATTTGAGCGAGCGCTACGCGAAGCGGGTTTGGCTTACGACAGTTCTCGCTTAGGCGGCCTCCTGAATACCTTGGAGATCGATGACTTAATAGCTTTGCTCACTGTCCTGGTATCCCCAAGGCATGATTTGCCATTGGCACAAGTATTACGCAGCCCTATCTTTAGTTTTACTGAGCAGCAAATGCAAAAGCTCAGTAGTCATGTAGGGGATAGCCAAAGTGAAAGCCAAGGTCAAATCAAATCATCTTGGTGGGATGCTCTACAAGACAGTTCTGATGTGGAAATTCAGAGAGCGGCACGCTACTTAGAGCGTTGGAGAGGTCTAGGCGAAGTTTTGCCAGTGCACGACTTACTTGATCTGATTTATCAAGAGAGTAATTTGCGAGTAAGTTACGCGGTAGCCTCTCAAAATCTAGCGCGTGCCCAGGTACTGGCCAATTTAGATGCTTTCTTGGAGCTCGCCTTAAATCAAGATGGTGGTCGCTATCCGAGCTTGAGTCGCTTCATCGAAGAAATTAATGCGATGCGTCGAGGTGACGATGATGAGACTCCGGACGAGGGGGATGTTGAAGCAGAGCTTGAAGACGATATTGGTGAAGTAGATCTCGATAGCGAGATGTCCGAGGAAGATCAGCACAAGCGTGTCCGCCTCATGACGATCCATGGTGCCAAGGGCTTGGAAGCACCTTTTGTCATCATGCTCGATGCTAACCATACCGAGTGGAGGGCGCCTAAGCGTGGCGTGCTACTAGATTGGTCTCCAGATGAGACTAGCCCGAGCCATTTATCTCTGTATACCGCCAAGTCATTGACAGAGAAGCGCGCAGCAATCTATCAAAAAGAAAATGAAGTTAGCGAGAATGAAAATTGGAATGTTCTCTACGTTGCAATGACTCGCGCACAGCAAGGCTTATGGATTAGTGGCGTTCAATCCCATATTAAAGATGGCATTAGTGAAAAATCTTGGTATGGCAGAGCGCTTGCAGCAGGTATGGAGACTTTAGACATCACGCAGTTAGGTGAGGTGCTACCCCAGCAGCAAGAGAAGGTAAATTCCAACAGTAGTGAGCCATTCCAGATGAATCATTTCCAGTTGTCATGGAGTGCAGCCAAGCAAGCCCATCAACAAACGATTGCCAATATTGAGAGCGGTGCACTAGCAATTGCTGTAAAAGCAAAAGAGCAGGCAGCAGCAGTGGAGCAACCTGACCCAGAAATATTGGAAGAGGGAACGCATTTCCATAAATTGCTGGAGTTTTTAACTCCACATTCAGCTAGTCAAGCGGCAGTTCCAATGCCAAGCGAGCAAGAGCTTATGAATTGGTTAAGCATTGATCAAGAGCATGCCAAAAAACTCATGGAGCGCGTACAGATTGTGATGGGGGTGCCCAAACTGAAACCTTACCTCACAGACAATCAGTGGGTGCAGGCTTGGAATGAGATTGATATTGCCGATCAGGAAGGTAAGAGCTACCGCATGGATCGCCTAGTAGAGTTTGATGATCACTTAGCCATCCTAGATTACAAGCTCACCATTCCGGAGGTGGGTAGTGAGGCTCATGACAAGTACCGCGCACAGCTAAACAACTACAAACAAGAGCTAGGCAGAATTCGCCCAGATAAGCCAGCTAAGGCCTATTTAATCTCCTCTAAGGGTGAGATGGCTGAGATAGCTTAATTCCCAGCCCTTGAAATTCCCCTTAAAGACCCTATATAAGTAGGGAATAGCAAAAATCCCCAAACTAGGGATAATGAAATTCGCACGAAACATCCTACAAGGAGTCTTGATGAACATTCGTAAAGTAATCAAT
>JBJOJF010000094.1:0-3527 GCA_046046735.1 Pseudomonadota bacterium | reverse complement strand
CCAAGTGGATGCTGATGGCTTGTTATCGGTCAGCGCGATGGAGCAGGGCTCAGGTGTTCAGGCGTCCATTGATATCAAACCTTCCTACGGTTTGACTGATGCAGAAGTTGCTCGGATGCTGCAGGATGGTTTTGCTTCCGCCAAGGTAGATCTTTTAGCGAGATCTTTGCGTGAGGAGCAAGTCAATGCGCAACGCTTAATCGATGCAGTTCAAACTGCTTTAGATTCTGATCGTGGATTATTGGATGAGCAAGAGCAAGTTGCGATTGATCAAGAGATGGCGACCCTTAAAAAGATTCTGCAGGAAGAGACTGACAGCGCGATTTTAAGAAAAGCAGTTGATCATGCTGCCAAGGCTACAGATGAATTTGCTCAGAAGCGCATGAACGCAAGTATTCAAAAAGCGCTCTCTGGCAAGAATGTTGCTGAAATCTAAAAGACGTTAATAGAAATATCCCATTAATAGAAATTAATCATGACCCAGATCGTTGTTTTACCTCATAGTGAGTATTGCCCTGAAGGTGCTGTAGTGGAAGTCTCCCCTGGCACATCCATTTGCGAGGCTTTATTGGAAAACCATATTCCGATTGAGCATGCTTGTGACATGGTTTGCGCATGTACTACCTGTCACGTCATTGTGAGGGAGGGTTATCAGAGTCTTAATGCCCCCGATGAAAATGAGGAAGATTTGCTGGATCGTGCTTGGGGCTTGAATCCGCAATCCCGTTTGTCCTGTCAAGCAATTGTGGCGCGCCAGGATCTCGTGATTGAGATACCCAAGTATTCCATCAACCATGCAAAAGAAAATCACTAATTTCCATCTCGGCATTAAACTCTAGTCATACAAGAGGATTAATGAGTGTATGAAAAGTCAATATAAAGCATGGTATTTGATTGGATGTGCGGCACTCTTGAGTGCCTGCTCAAACAACAGCGATCCCTATCAAAATATTACCTTCCCTCAAGGCTATACCCAAAGTGGTGGCTATAGCAGCTCCCCGCAAATGATTTCATCGGCGCAATTGCAGTCATTGGTGTCTCCAATTGCCCTGTATCCCGATTCACTTCTATCACTCATGTTCCTGGCATCCACCTACCCCTTAGAGGTAGCGGAAGCGTATAACTGGAGAAGAGCTAATTCCAACTTAAGCGGGACTGCATTACAAGATGCCTTAAAAGCACAATCATGGAACGATAGTGTGAAGTCACTCATTTCATTTCCACCGGCTTTTGAAATGATGGGCAGCAAACTGCAGTGGACCCAGAATCTGGGTAATGCTTATAAGTTGCAGCCGGGTGACATGATGAAAGCTGTGCAAGTTTTACGTAAACGCGCTTTACAGGCCGGCACGCTTAAATCAAATCAGCAAATTACTGTTACTACAGATTCAAGCTCAAATATCTTAATTGCGCCCACCAATGCTCAAGTGGTTTATGTGCCGAGTTACAGTCCTACGGTTGTTTATGGTGCTTGGCCATATCCAGACTACCCTCCGTACCCGGCATACAACCCGGCGTGGGGGATGATGGATTTTGGTCTTGGTATGGCTATTGGCGATGCATTTTGGGCAACTCCAGCATGGTCTGAAGGCACGATCAATGTAAATAACAATGGCATTGCTAATACAGACCGATCTAGCAGGGGGTTGATTGGTCCAAGCAGCATTCAGAACCAGCAGCGACTGTTAAGTGACTGGAGAAATAATGCGACTCCTCAGGATAGACAGGCAGTCAGGGATGCTGGTCAACGAGCCGATAGCGCTTTTCAAAGAGATGCTACCCCACAAGAACGTGCTCAAGCAAGCCGCATGAATCAAGAGGCTCGCAATGACTATCAGCAGGATCGTGTAAATCAAAATATGTATCGTGAAGCTGCACAAGAAAATGCAATGCGAGAGCAGGCGCGTTATGACCGAATGAGTGACGGTTTTGGAGGTCGTGGAGGCGGCGGCTTCGGCGGTGGTCGCATGGGCGGATTTAGACGCTAACGGATAGAGAGTTCACAGATGAAATCATTCAAAATCACCTTATGTACATTGACTGCATTTTTGTTAATGCATTCCAATGCATTTGCACAGGCGAACTTACCGAAAGGTGATGCATCTACAGCTGCTTTAGTAGATTTATGCAAGAACTTAGATGATGTGGATGGTCAAAATTTTTGTTTTGGATTCGGTGAGGGCGTCTATCAGGGCTACTTGGCCAACCTCAACGCAAAAGGAAAGCCGACTATTTGTTTTTCATCAAACACTGAAACAAGAGAAGATGTCTTGAGAGCATTCTTGCGATGGAACCAAGTAAATCCTCAATTCAATCAGGAGCGAGCGGCTAAGACCTTGATGAGATTCTTTGAGGCAAAGTACCCCTGTAAGTAGGGCTCTCAAAACCACCCAGCCGGGTGGTTTTTTCTTTGGGTACTCATCATGATTTTTTTGGTGCGATGGCGCTGGACTCCCGAATTACAAGGTTTACACCGGTCTTAATTTTCTTAGGCAAATTCTCAACACCATTAATTTGCGAAATTAAATGATTGGCTGCTTGGGCCCACATGCTGACCGCATCTATATGAATGGTAGTTAGGCTAGGCAGTATGTGCCTGGATATTTCTAGATCGTCAAAGCCAATAATAGAAAGCTCTTTAGGGACTTTAATGCCCTGATTTTGCGCCTCCAAAATGGCGCCTAAGGCAAGAACGTCCTGCCCACAAATAATGGCGGTTATCTTGGGGTTTGATAGCAATATTTTCTTTAAGCCTAGTCGTGCCTCTTGAAGTTCATAGTGGCACTCGACAATGACTTCAGGCTTAAGATGGATTTTATTTTGCGCCAGAAGCTCTAAAGCGCCAGCAACTCGATCCTTTGCGCGGTCATTATCAGTGGTGATACCCGTCAAAATACCAAAATGTTTATGGCCCAGTTCGAGAAGGTGTTGAACGCCTAGCTTAATGGCCTCTCGATTATCAAACCCTGATGCAAAGCCTTGTAAAGGGGTTGTGAGGGAGCCAACATGGATATAAGGAATGGAGCGGTTTTTGAGTACCTTAAGAGCATCCCTCTCTTGGCTAACTCCAAAAAGAGCTACTCCCTCAACGCCTCGTGCAAGTAGATTATTGATTTGGTTTGATTCGATTGCGGGGTCATAGTTGGTGCTGGCAACCAATAGCTGATACCCAGCTTGATTTAACTGCTTCTGAAATTCTGCTAAACCTTGAGCAAAAATTGCGTTATCCAGAGTAGGGACGATGGCGCCAATCGTCCCAGAGCGTTTAAGCATTAAGGCCCGTGCACCGGCATTGGGAATGTAGCCCAATTTTTTAATGACACTATTAATTTTTTCTCTAAGCGAAGCGCTTACAGTTTCAGGACGGTTTAAGGCCCTAGATACCGTCGCGGTAGAGACTTTTGCTGCAGCTGCAACATCATTAATGGTGACTGCGCCAATGGATTTTTTCATTAGTGGTTCGGGTAAATACTTAAGAAAGTAACTAGACAGAATTAATATTGCTGTTAAATTGAGGGTAATCGTGA
>JBJOJF010000093.1:0-4143 GCA_046046735.1 Pseudomonadota bacterium | reverse complement strand
AAATAATCTCTTGCAAAAGCTTTGCAACGTACTCATGTTCTGGAGGAATAGGGATAAGTGGATCATTCTCAATGAGCTCAACCTCTCCCAGCCAGAGCCCATCTACTTCCTGTTTAGCTTGAAGTAATTTAAAGCGTTGAGTTCCTAATGATCTGGTCATGTAGAGAGCGGGTTGCACTGGATCGAAATCCTCAATGCTTGCTAGCGTGCCGATATTGGCGAATGAAGTTTCAACACTTTCACCGACTTGCGTTTCGGAGCCCTTAATGATGCTAATAACGCCGAACGAGGTCTTTTCTTTCAGGCAGCGTTTGATCATATCTAGATAGCGCGCTTCAAATATTTTTAAAGCAATGACTCCATCCGGAAATAGAACCGTTCCCAGGGGGAATAGGGGGATTTGAAGGGTGGTGTGAGTTGTGGATGACATCACCCGAATGTAAAGGAAATCATTAATTTTTGCTTGCACGCAGATCATAACCGCTAAGCCCCTATGCATATGGCGTCAAGCAAGGATTGCTAATCTCCACTACATTAATGTCATACCTATTGGAGATAAAGATGATTCAAAAACTTCGCATCAAGCTTGCTCGCTGGATCCTTGGAAAACATTGTCCCTGCTACCAAATGGGTTATCACAGCATGGTCGATTTTCAGCAAAGAAGTGCTGATCAGTTGGCAAAAGCACAAGAGAGAAAAGCCTCGTAAGCATTTTTATCTATTCATCTAATCTTTATTAAAGAAGTCCACTCATTCACAATGGAAATCACGATTGCAGCTAAGGCCGCATTAAACACTCTAGTTGATATTGCCAGCCACTCAAGTAATGGGCAGCCCGTGCCTGTGCCAGCGCTAGCAAAGAGGCAGCATTTATCGA
This sequence comes from Pseudomonadota bacterium, assembly GCA_046046735.1. Taxonomy (GTDB): domain Bacteria; phylum Pseudomonadota; class Gammaproteobacteria; order Burkholderiales; family Burkholderiaceae; genus Polynucleobacter. The sequence goes on along the minus strand of JBJOJF010000093.1, from coordinate 3,266 downwards.
TTAGTCGGATTGAGCTCCTATTGAGCGCATTACGAGCGGCAGGGATTGTTAAGGGAACTAAAGGACGCAATGGGGGTTATGTTTTAACGAAAGACCCACAAGTTTTGACAATCAAAGATATCGTTTTGGCGATGAACCATATTAAGAAGCGCAAGGTTGAGGTTGCTGATATCGCAAAAGAGTTATACCAATCATTAGAGACTTATATGATGGGATGTATCTCGAATGTCACGCTGGCTTCTACTATTAAAGATTACATCCCGCGCTTTAGTGATGTCACTAGCGCTCCAGAGCGAAGACCTTACACTCCTTCAGTAGAGCCCAGTCGCAAGCCTTTGAAAGGTGAAGCGCAAAAAGTGGTGAAGGCGCAGTTTAAGAAGATTGAAGAGATGGCTCTAGGGCCAAACTCGATCTTCAATTTTGCCAAGCATCTCAATGGAGAGCCCTCACAAGGGTAATAAAAGTCTCTAGCGATCAGAGCATGTCACAGGCGAGCTATCCATCCCTTGCATTTGTTGATATTGAAACGACGGGCTCTCACTTTGATCGTGACCGCATCACGGAAATTGGTATCAAGTCGCTGATTCGGGGTGAGGTTGAGGTGTGGGAAAGCTTGCTGAATCCCCAGACCTATATCCCCCAGAACATTCAGAGATTAACGGGAATTCGTCCGGACATGGTTGCGAACCAGCCAGTTTTCGAGGAGCTTGCCCAGGATCTGAAAGCGCAATTAGAAGGGAAGATATTCGTAGCCCACAATGCTCGCTTTGATTACGGCTTTATCAAAGCCTCATTTAAGCGGATGGGGATAGATTTCAGGCCCAAAGTGCTTTGCACTGTCAAGCTATCCCGCTTACTCTTTCCGGGTCAGGCAAGACATAACCTCGATACCATCATTCACGCCCATGATCTCAAAGTGAGCGCAAGGCACCGTGCATTAGGTGATGCAGATTTATTGCTGCAGTTCTGGCATGTCTGTGAAAGGCTAGTTGGTCCTGAAAGATTACTTAAAGCGGTGAATCAATTAATTGGTAACGCTAGCTTGCCGCCGAATATTGATCAAGCGCTGATTGACTCGATTCCAGATACGCCTGGTTGTTACATCTTTTATGGTGAAAATAAAACGCCACTCTATATTGGCAAGAGCATTTCTTTGCGCAGTAGGGTGATGGGGCATTTTCAGAGTGCATTAACGCAGCGCAAAGAAATGAAATTATCTTTGCAGGTCAGAGATATTGATTGGATCGATACGGCCGGGGAGCTTAGTGCGTTGCTTCTGGAGTCTCAATTGATAAAAGAGCGCATGCCCAGCATGAACATTAAGCTCCGTCGTTCAAAAGATTTATGCGCCTGGAGTCTGGAGCAATCACCGGAGGGCATTCTCACTCCAGTCTTAGTCGGTCATCGTGATTTATCGCCAGGCCTACAAGAAAATCTATACGGCCTTTTCTATAGCAAGCGAGAAGCCCATAGCTATCTAAAGGCGGTAGCAAAAAAACATCGGCTATGTGAAGCGTTGCTCGGTCTAGAGAAGCGTATTGAGGACAAGCCTTGTTTTGGTTTTCAGGTGAGGCAATGTAATGGTGCCTGTATTGGCGCAAGTCCTGTCGAGCTCCACAATTTGCAATTGAAAACAGTATTTGAGGCGTATCGCGTGCAAGTCTGGCCATACAAAGGCCCAATTGCCATCCAAGAGGGTGGCGCCATGCTGGTCATTGATAAATGGTGCTATCTCGGTACGGCCATTAACGAAGATGAGCTGAGTGAACTCGCCTCATCTGGCGATGTCGAGTTTGATCTGGATGTATATAAGATCCTTAAAAAGGCCTTATCCGGGCCTTATAAAAAGCAAGTGAGGCTGTTGCAGAGTCCCGAGCTTGATTATTGCGAATAACGCTAGGGATTTTGGGATAATACGGACTTCTCAAAATAATCCATACAGAGTCCTGGCCTGAATGAGCGCTGCAGAAATCAATCACACCCCTCAGTCCTCTGGGAAGACAAGTCAAGCTAAGCGTCTTGCAGTCGCCCCCATGATGGAGTGGACTGATCGTCACTGTCGTTCTTTTCATCGTACCCTCACTAAGGATGCTGTCCTCTATACCGAGATGGTCACTACTGGTGCACTCATACATGGTGATGTGCCGCGACATCTCGATTACTCGCAAGATCAACACCCTGTTGTATTGCAATTGGGTGGCTCGGAGCCATCTGATTTAGCTAAAGCTGCTCAATTAGCTCAGCAGTGGGGCTACGATGAGATTGACCTAAATTGCGGCTGCCCATCGGAGCGTGTGCAGCGTGGGGCTTTTGGTGCCTGCTTAATGGCGGAGCCGGCTTTGGTAGCGGACTGCGTTAAAGCAATGAAGAGTGCGGTTGATACACCGATTACCGTGAAGCATCGCCTGGGTTTGGATAGTATGGATGCCGCCAATTCTGAGCAGGATTATCAATTCGCATTGAACTTTATATTGGCAGTTGCTGATGCTGGTGCAAGTCAGGTGACTATTCATGCGCGCAATGCTGTACTCAAAGGCTTGTCGCCAAAAGAAAATCGCAGCAAACCACCATTGCGTTATGAGGTTGCTGCAAAGTTGCGTCTAGATGCTCAAAAACAATTCCCGAATCTCAAAGTGCTGCTCAATGGCGGACTGGAAAGTAATGAGCAGATCGCAGGCCATTGGGATGATTTCGATGGCTTTATGGTGGGCAGGGCCGCATATCATTTCCCTGCGATGTTGTTGGGTTGGGATGACTTAATAAACAGTGATGGTGAGGCCGCAGGCTATCTCTTTAGTGAGACTGAGTGGCATCGCATTCAGATTGGTCTGGTTAAGCAAGTGCAAGCCTGGTTTGATGAATGTCAGGCCAAAAAGAAGCCGTTTTATATAGGCGCTTTTACAAGGCATATTTTGGGCTTGGCTCACGGTAGGGCAGGCTCTCGCTACTGGCGTCAGCGCCTCTCGGATCACCATGCTTTAGCCAAGGTGCAGAGTAAGGCCGCGATTGCTGATTTTTTCCTGGACGCCAGTTTGACCCTTGGGGACTGGGCTGCCTTTGAGTTTGAGCCAGCTTAAATCGATCTTCCAGGGCTTTTTTGACAGGGTTTTGGCCCAAAAGCTATAATCTTAGATCTTCAGTGGCGGACGTAGCTCAGTTGGTAGAGTCCCAGATTGTGATTCTGGTTGTCGCGGGTTCGAGCCCCGTCGTTCGCCCCACCGAATACTGCAGTATCCTAAGGCTCCCTGGTGGAGCTTTTTTATTTT
>JBJOJF010000092.1:0-3657 GCA_046046735.1 Pseudomonadota bacterium | reverse complement strand
GATGTCACACGTGGGACTATTCATGCCCTAATTGGGCCAAATGGCGCAGGTAAAACAACCTGCTTTAATCTCCTCACTAAATTTTTAGAACCCACTAGCGGTCAGATTCTGTTTAATAGGCTTGATATCACCAAAGAGCGGCCTGCACAGATTGCTCGCCGTGGGATTATTCGATCTTTCCAGATTTCAGCTGTTTTCCCCCACTTAACTGTTTTAGAAAATGTTCGTGTTGCACTGCAGCGAGGTTTGGGAACAGAATTTCATTTTTGGAAGTCTGGGGACTCACTTAATGTTCTCAATGACCGAGCGGAAGAGTTGCTGGAGGAGGTTGGGCTATCTGACTTTGCTCATGAGGAGACCTTAAACCTTGCATACGGCCGCAAAAGGGCTTTGGAAATAGCCACAACCCTGGCGATGGAGCCGGAGTTGATGCTTTTGGATGAGCCAACCCAGGGAATGGGGCACGAGGATGTGGAGCGCGTAACAGAGCTGATTGATCGTGTGGCAAAGGGCCGCACTATATTGATGGTTGAACATAATATGAAGGTGGTTTCTTCTATTGCCGATCGAATTACCGTTCTACAGCGTGGCTCTGTTCTAGCGGAGGGCTCATATCACGAGGTTTCTAATAATCCATTGGTGGTTGAGGCTTATATGGGCAGCCACGGCGGGGAGACACTATGAGCTCGGTGGCTCTAGAGGTTAAAAACCTAGAATCTTGGTATGGGGAGTCTCACATCCTGCATGGCGTAGATTTTTCCGTGAATGATGGCGAGGTTGTGACCTTGCTAGGTCGAAATGGTGCAGGTCGAAGCACGATCCTCAAGACCATATTGGGTTTAACCAGCAAAAGGACGGGTTCTGTCCGGGTTTATGGTCAAGAGACTATAGCGATGCCCACTTATAAGATTGCGCGCCTTGGGGTTGGCTATTGCCCCGAAGAGAGAGGTATTTTTGCAAGCCTCAGCACCGAGGAAAATTTATTGCTCTTGCCGGAAATCTCTTCCGGTGGCATGGGTTTAGACGAAATCTACGAAATGTTTCCAAATCTCTATGAGCGACGGAATAGCCCTGGTACGCGCTTATCTGGTGGAGAGCAGCAAATGTTGGCAATGGCGCGAATTTTAAGAACCGGCGCCAAACTCCTTCTCCTGGATGAAATTACTGAGGGTCTTGCCCCGGTGATTGTTGAAAAATTAGGTGAGGTTGTCGCTAGCCTTCGAAAGAAGGGCTTCACAATTGTTCTGGTGGAACAAAATTTTAGGTTTGCAGCACCTTTGGCTGATCGACATTATGTTGTTGAGCACGGCAAAGTGGTTGAGGTGGTTGCTCAAAACGAGTTAGCTGAGAAGGCTGGCTTGCTAAATGAGTATCTAGGTGTTTAGTGGTTTTCTATAGGAGACGGTAATGAAGTTAAAGCAAATAACCGCATGTCTGGTTGCGGCAACAATGTTTGGCACAAACCCAGCTTTCGCGCAAAGCGGTAGCAAAGTAAGTGGCGATGTAATTAAGATTGGTGTGCTGACAGATTTGTCATCAACCTATTCTGATTTGGCCGGCCCGGGCGCAGTCATCGCTGCAAAAATGGCGATCGCAGATTTTTCTAAGGACGGCACTGTCATTGGTAAGAAAATTGAATTGGTTAGCGCCGATCACCAAAACAAAGCAGACATCGCTGCGAATAAAGCACGTGAATGGTATGACAAAGATGGTGTAGACGTCATCGTTGAGTTGGTTTCAACCAACGTAGCTTTGGCTGTAATGGAAGTGGCCGAACAGAAAAACAAAATTACTTTAGTTTCTGGCGCTGCTTCATTGCCTATTACCAATGAGAAATGTACAGCTAACAACGTACATTGGACTTACGATACTTATGCGCTTTCAAATGGTACAGGTAAGGCTGTAGTTAAGCAGGGTAAGAAGAATTGGTACTTCCTGACTGCAGACTACGCATTTGGCGCAGCTTTAGAAAAAGATGCAACGAATGTGGTTACTGCTAACGGTGGAAAAGTATTGGGCACCAGCAAGCACCCATTTCCAAACAGCGATTTCTCTTCATACCTCTTGAAGGCTCAGGCTAGTGGTGCCGATGTTGTGGCCCTAGCAAACGCTGGCCAAGATACTATTAACTCAGTAAAGCAGGCTTCTGAGTTTGGTGTGAACAAGAAGCAAACAGTTGTGCCTTTGCTCATGTTTATTTCCGATGTTCACTCTTTGGGTTTGAATGCCGCTCAAGGCATGTATCTCACAGAGGGCTTCTATTGGGATAAAGATGACAAGACTCGCGCATTTGCAAAACGCTTCATCTTGCAACACAAGCGTATGCCAACAAGCGTTCAAGCTGGTGTGTATTCATCAGTATTGGCTTACTTAAGTGCTGTTCAAAAAGCTGGCACTGACGACACCCAGGCTGTGATGAAGGCTTTGAAATCTACCAACATTGATGATGGTTTATTCAAAGGAAAAATTCGCGCTGATGGTAAGTTCGAGCATGATATGTACTTGCTAGAAGTGAAGAAGCCATCTGAATCTAAGAGTCCTTGGGATTATTACAACGTCAAGGCAGTGATTCCTGCTGCTGAAGCAACACAACCACTTTCATTGTCACGATGCAAGCTGGTTACTAACAAGTAATTTACTTTTATTACGCATGTTTGAACTTCTTGGAATTACCCCACAAGGGCTGGTAGCTCAGCTCTTGGTGGGGCTTATTAATGGCTCCTTTTATGCCATTTTGAGTTTGGGATTGGCCATTATTTTTGGCCTTCTCAACATCATTAATTTCTCTCATGGTGCTCAGTACACCATGGGTGCTTTTGTTGCGTGGATTGGTTTGACGCAGTTGGGCCAATGGCTTGGGTATCCTGAGCTGTCTATTAACTATTGGTTTGCTTTGGTATTGGTGCCATTGGTGATGGCGGGCTTTGGTTTAATTCTGGAGCGCACCATGTTGCGCCGCCTCTATCATCTCGATCATTTATACGGCCTGCTCCTAACATTTGGCTTGGCTTTGATTATTGAGGGCATGTTCCGTCATTGGTATGGCATTTCGGGTGAGAGCTATCCAGCCCCCGAACTCTTGCAGGGCGCGATTCCCCTGGAATCCATTGGCATTATTTTGCCTAAGTACCGCCTTTGGGTTGTTGTGGCCTCTTTGGTTGTTTGTTTCTCTACTTGGTATGTGATTGAAAGAACAAAGTTGGGCGCTTATCTTCGTGCGGGAACAGAAAATCCAAAACTACTTCAAGCCTTTGGTATCAATGTTCCTTTGATGATTTCTTTGGCTTACGCTTACGGCGTTGGCCTTGCTGGTTTTGCTGGCGTCCTTGCCGCACCAATTTTTCAGGTCAACCCATTAATGGGTTCGAATCTCATCATCGTCGTTTTTGCGGTGGTGGTGATTGGTGGAATGGGTTCCATCATGGGATCCATTTTGACTGGGCTTGCTTTAGGTTTGATTGAGGGCCTAACTAAAGTCTTTTACCCAGAAGCATCTGGGGTTGTTATTTTTGTGATCATGGCAATCGTATTGCTTATTCGTCCAGCTGGACTTTTCGGCCGGGAGAAATAATCATGAACTCAAAAACAAAATTACTTTATGGCATCTTGATAGCGATTGCTTTGTTGCTGCCATTCCAAGATTTCATTTATTTAGTT
>JBJOJF010000091.1:0-2911 GCA_046046735.1 Pseudomonadota bacterium | reverse complement strand
ATTCAGGACCAAGTCGAGATTTGGTTTCTTCAATCAATTGCTTGCCAATTCCTGATCGTTGATATTCTTGATGGACCGCTAAGTCTGCAAGGTATGCCACGTAAGCAAAGTCAGTTAAGGACCTAGAAATACCTACTAGAGTCTCACCATCCCATGCGGTGACTGTAAGGTTGGCATTTTTCAGCATGGCCTCAAAGGTTTGTACATTGTGAATAGGGCGACGCTCTCCAAGGGTTGAGCGTTTGTAAAGATCTATCGCTTGCTCAGCAGTAATAGTGGCGTTGTCGCGGTATTCAATCATTTTTCTTTCTCTGTGGATAGCTGATCACCAATGGTTAGGATTCCAGAGCTCAAAACCTCAGCACGAATCCCTCCGCGCCCTTCAAATGCGTCCATAAAGCTTGGTCTGCTGAGTAGTTGAGCGGGTCTTTCACATGGAGTGCAAAGTTCAGTACCCAGCATTTGAATGCCCCCTAACTGAAATCGCTTGCCTACCAGGCTATTGAGTTCGGCTGCAGTGATGCCCTCAAGTACGATATTGCGGCGTGTCTCTGCAGCGTCAAAAGTGGGCTCATCACCAGCTTTTAGCCATTCATTAGCCGTTTCAATGCCTGATAGGCTAATTAAGCTGATGTGGCGTACCTTAGCAGGCTCCGTTGCAGAATATGCTCCAGCACCCATGGCATAGCGGTCACCCTCAATGCCTATGCCGGCATTGAGTTTGGCGGAGTTAGCAGATTGCATCTTTGCTCCAGCGGAGTTCGCAAGATAAATAGCTTTTATATGGGCGTTGAATTTCATGGGCAGTTGTTGAATATTACAGCCCACCTGCGGTCTATTGTTAATACAATTAATTCAGTACAAGAAAAAGGGTGATGGTGAACAAAGAAACCAAAGGAATGTTGATTGGCTTTATTGGTATTCTGATTTTTAGCTTAACGCTGCCAGTAAGCAAAATAGCTGTTTTAAGCTTCAACCCTTATTTCATAGCCTTTGGTAGGGCAAGCTTGGCAGGGCTTGTCGCGCTCGCTTATCTTTCCTATAAAAAAGAGGAAATGCCTTCCAAGGTCGATTTTGCAAAGTTTGTAGTAATAGCTTTAGGAGTTGTATTTGGATTTCCTATTTTTACTACCGTTGCAATGACCCAGGGTTCGTCGTCTCATGGTGCTGTTATTTTAGGAATGATGCCGCTTGCTACAACGGTGATTGGGGTTCTGCGTTTTAAGGAGCGACCCTCATTAGGTTTTTGGTTGGTGTCTCTGTTGGGGGCTGGCTTGGTTGTTTTATATGCCTTGCTCAAGAGTTCAGGAAGCTTTACCTATATTGATGGACTGTTAGTCTTGGGCGGCATCAGTGCATGCATTGGCTACGTAGAGGGCGGCGAGTTATCAAGAAAGATGAACCCGCGCGCAGTAATTTCATGGGCATTGGTAATTTCATTGCCGGTAAATCTGGCGATGACTTGGCTGACATATAGCCCAGTATATATATACGCAGGCACAGTGGCATGGACCAGCTTTGCCTATCTCAGTCTATTTCCTATGTTTCTTGGATTCTTCTTTTGGTATGAGGGTCTTGCAATAGGCGGCATTGCAAGAGTCAGCCAAGTGCAGCTGATTCAACCGTTTTGTACTTTAGTGGCAGCCAGTATTTTGCTTGGCGATTCCCTCACAGTCATGAACTTAATCTTCGCAGTTTTGGTGGTCTCTACGGTCATGCTGGGAAAGAGAATGTTGGTGAGAAGAGCGCAATGAACTTTGCGTTTAATTTTTAGATGATGATGAAATTAAAAAGCCCCGATTAGCGGGGCTTTTTAATTATGCGGCAGCAACTTTATGTTTGCTGAGTGCTCGCAATATTTTGCTTTTCTCTTTTGGTTTTGTGCTTGCTTCTAATAATTTAGTAAGCTGCGCTGTGTTAAGGGGCCCTAAACGCGCTTTACCAGTTTTGGTAAGCATAGAGTCGTTTTTTCTGGTTCTTTGGTTTTGGCCGACAGCCATAAATTTCCTAGAGTAATGGAATGATGAATCTCAAGGCTTGCTTCAGAGACTCCCCTATCTAGGGCGCACAATAGTGATCACAGTCCAGAATAACAGTTAACACCCGCAGAAGCTATGATGGAGCCATGATGAATTTACCCAGCTTAGTTTTCGCCCTTGTAATGGGCTTCTTAATGTCTCTGAGCATTACGCTTGCCACTACTTTTATGCGAGTTGGCCCAACAGAAAATTTCTTTTGGCTATGGCTTGAGGTATGGGTGGTGGCCTATCCGGTGGCGATTGTTTGCATTTTGATTTATAGACCAGCCGCCAGCAAAATTACTGGAAAGATTCTACAAAAGCTGAGCCCTAATAAATCCTAAATACATCTGAGCAAACTCTAAATGAACGCATTACTAAAAAATTTCATGCTTAGCGTAAGCAGCATATTTATATTGAGTGCTTGTGCTGCGGTATATACCGATGCATCTGACTCTAATCACGTTACTTTCTTAAATAGTAGCGGAGAATCGATTGAACAGTTAACAAAAAAGGCAAATGCGTATTGTGCCCAATACGGTAAGGCGGCTTCATTCAGAAGTAGTGATACCCAGTTGGTTGCTGTGTTTGATTGCAAAGCGCCGCGCTAATTTATTGAAGCGGTTGACTGGTTTAGCCTGCTAAATCCGATTGATAAATTAGACCGGCGTGCTCTCTCAGGGCGTGGAATTGAATTGATTCCCACCGCTGTTGGGCGACATCTAATTCCGATTTATGTGATGCCAAGAAAACGGCTGCGCCTACAACATCTTCTGCCATGCGATGAATGTTTTCTTGGGTAAATTTCTTTAGCGCAACAAGGTCTTCTGAGCTTACCCAACGCGCCAGGCTGTAGCGAGCTGGCAATAGGCGTACCTCTGCACCATATTCGG
>JBJOJF010000090.1:0-5036 GCA_046046735.1 Pseudomonadota bacterium | reverse complement strand
GCGGTCATATCAGCTACATAACCACTCTTTCCTTCATGAAAGCCAATAAGGACTGTACCTTTTTTGATTGAGCGGTTCACTGCACTCAGGCGTGCACGGTGTCTATATTCCCAGGTGGGTCCGCCCATTGGCCGCAGAATTTCTTCGGGAGCCACTTTAGCGATATGCTTTAAATCGTCCTCAAGAACCCTTTGCTTCATGGCGACTTGAGCCCGAATATCTAAGTGCTGCATGGTGCATCCACCACATACGCCAAAGGCTTTACATTTCGGTTCAGCTCTAAATACTGCGGGCTTTAAGATGTCGAGCACTTTGGCTTTACTAAAGCGGGCTTTATCGCGCGTAATTACATAAGTCACCAGTTCGGTTGGCAAAGCGCCTTGAATAAACACCACTTTGCCGCTTTGACCTTGAGCAGCCTCTTCATCATTGGGCGCTAAGCGAGCAATCCCTTGGGCATCTAGATCAAGGGATTCAACTCGAACGGGCTCAGTCACAACAATGTGGACTGGCTTTTCTCCTCTACGCATCCGGCAAGAAGCCCAATAAGTATTCTTGCCACTGGGCGCCATGGGGCTCTTTTGCAAGATTTTCTAAATACGCTTTTACAAAAGTAATTTCTTCTTTGTACTCCTCCAAAGAGAAACCACCGCGCATTAACTGAAAGCGACAGTACATTAAATAAGTGTTCACGACATCGGTTTCGCAATAGCGACGAATGTCTTCGATCTTGCCGTCTTGATAAGCTGGCCATACTTGACTGCCATCCATCCCCATCTTGCCTGGAAATCCACAGAGTTTTGCGAGACCATCTAAAGGAGCATTGGCACGGCCATTAAATTTAGCCAACAAATCCATCATGTCTAAATGACGCATGTGATAGCGGCTAATATAGTTATTCCACTTAAATTCGCGGCTATCGTTCTCTTGGCTCTCACCCATTTCCCAATAGCGTGGAGCCTGAACATGATTGGCTAAAGCGCGGTAGTGCAAGACTGGTAAATCAAATCCACTGCCGTTCCAAGAGACCAATTGCGGAGTGTATTTTTCTACTAGTTCAAAGAAGGTTTGAATCAACACCTTCTCATCATCTTCAGGGTTGCCAAGTGTGCCCACCTTGATTTGCGGGGAACCATCTTTAGTGGTTCTTCGAATCACACATGAAATGGCACAAATGCGCTGTAAATAGAGAGGGAGAAACTCACTGCCCGTCTTCTCTGCCCGGTCAGCCATGGCTTTGGCGGCAACCTCAGCATCGGTCATCGCTGCGGGATAGTCTTCGAGGCGACGCAAACCTGCTACATCGGGAATGGTTTCAATATCAAAAACAAGTACGGTTGCCATGATGGCGATTACTGCAGGTAAGGCGTAGGATTTACTGGCTTGCCATTCACGCGCAATTCAAAATGAAGTTTGACCGAGTTGGTATCGGTATCGCCCATCTCCGCAATCTTCTGCCCCTTCTTCACCGCATCTCCCTCTTTAACCAAGAGGCTGCGATTGTGCGCATAGGCGGTAAGGTAAGTATTGTCATGTTTGATGATCACTAGATTGCCGTAGCCCCGCAAGCTATTGCCAGCGTAGACTACCTTGCCATCTGAAGCAGCCGTAACAGGCTCGCCCAACTTACCAGCAATATCAATGCCTTTAGTCTTATCGCTGAACTCTTCTGTTACCTTGCCTTTTGCGGGCCATGACAAACGAATGCCTGGCTCTGCAACGATTTCTTTAGCAGTCTCTTTTGGCGTATCTACTTTCACCCCATCAGCTTTAGGAGCCTCGCCAGCAGTTTTTGGAATGGGTTTGACAGCGATCTTGCTACTAGCAGGAGGCTTAACCAAAATCAGGTCCCCTACTTCAATTAAATTGGGATTAGATAAATTATTCCACTGCGCTAAGTCTCGCGGAGACTGGCCACTATCCAAGGCAATCCTAGCTAAGGTATCACCACGTTTAACGCGGTAGTAGCCTGGAGGAGTTGATTCGTTATTACCGCCGCTACGATCGACCACATTGGCAGGCTTTGAGCGTGTTGATGTCGAGCAGCCTACATTCAGCAATAGGGAGCCGGATGCAAGCAGCAGGAGGGAATATTTAGCAATTACATTCATAGGGTTTCTCATACTACCCCTGATTGTAAGGGGACAAAAAAGACCTCGTCCAGAACGGTTCTTTGATAACGCTGGGAGCTCATGCGCTCAACCATAATGAGTTGCTGCTCTTTTTCATTTTTGGCAACAGGAGCGACTAACCTACCCCCAATAGCCAATTGGTCTAACAATGCGTCAGGAATGCCCAAACCAGCTGCCGCCAAGATAATCCCATCAAATGGGGCGGCTTGCGGTAAACCCAAAATACCATCGCCATAAATCAGGCGCAGGTTGTTGATCCGGAATGGTCGTAGCTTGGCTCTTGCCATATCGTGCAATGGGCGAATACGCTCAATTGAGTAAACTTCTTCCGCAAGCAAACTCAATACAGCCGCTTGATAGCCACAACCCGTACCAATCTCCAATACTTTGCCTAGCTTATGCCTTGGTTTATGCAAGAGCTCAATCATGCGGGCCACAACTGATGGCTTAGAAATCGTTTGTGAATGCCCAATAGGCAACGCAGTATCTTCATAAGCCTGCGGATGCATGCCTGCATCCATGAAGGCATGGCGAGGAACGGTTGCAATTGCCTCTAATGTTTTGCCATGCTTTACGCCAGCAGCTAAAACCTTAGCTGCTAAAGCTTGCCGATGACCAGCATTACGCTCTGCTGCAGACTTCAACCGCGATCCCAGCCATTTGCTCGCATGGCGGCCAAACGCGCATGATGCGTTAAATCTAATTGCATTGGGGTAATTGAAATGCAACCGTCGTTGATTGCATGAAAGTCGGTACCCTCAGAATTATCTTTTGCAAGACCGGCTGCGCCGATCCAGTAAATGTCATCACCGCGTGGACTTTTTTGCACCACTACTGGTTGTGAGTGATGACGATTACCCAAACGCGTTACCCGCCAGCGATATAAGTCAGCATAAGGTCGGTTTGGAATGTTCACATTCAACAATGTAGCTGCACCTTCGGTATGAGCCAACTTGGACACCAACATCTGCGCCACGATATCGTGCGCTGCTTTAGCGGCGTCATCAATACGGTTCCAACCTTTATCTATTTGCGAGAAAGCGATACCAGGAACACCAAACATCACACCCTCAATAGCAGCTGCAACAGTACCTGAGTACAGAGTGTCTTCGCCCATGTTCTCGCCTTGATTAATTCCGGAGACCACAAGATCTGGCTTCTCTTCCAAGAAACCAGTCATTGCAATGTGAACACAATCTGTTGGCGTGCCATTAATGAATAAGAAACCATCACGCTCACCACCAGCTACGCGATGAATGGATAAAGGTCGAGAGAGCGTTAAGGAGTTAGATGCTCCGCTGTGATTTTGTTCAGGAGCGATCACGGTCACTCTTCCTAATGGACGAATGGCATTTACTAAGGCCAAGAGACCAGGTGCCAAATATCCATCATCGTTAGAGATGAGGATGTGCGGCTGTTTTGTGTTTTCACTCATGGTGTTAGATACCTTATTAGCGCTGCTGGATGTTTCTTAAGCTTTAGTGGCTTGGGTCAAGCTACGACCTCTAAACCATCCATATATTACTGGTAATACCAAGAGGGTCAAAATGGTAGTGGTCACCATGCCGCCGACAATGACAAGTGCCAGTGGGCGCTGGGCCTCAGAACCAATGGAGTGTGACAAAGCAGCTGGCAATAAGCCTAGGCCAGATAGGGCTGCCGTCATTAACACTGGACGGACGCGTAATGAAGCGCCCTCCACCATCACATCCTTCATCTCTCCATGCTCGGTAGCAGCGGTCTTATTAATAAAGGAGATAAGAATCACACCATCTTGAATCGCAATACCAAAGAGCGATAAGAATCCAAAGAAAGCAGAAATACTTAAAGTCTCACCGGCAAGATGCAAAGCAATCACACCACCAATCGCGGCAAATGGTACGTTGATCATCACAATGACTGCATCACGGAAATTACCAAAGGCACTTACCAAAAGCAAGAAGATGCCAAGTAATGCGAGCGGCACAATCAACATCAACTTCTTCTGCGCTTGCTTCATTTGATTGAACTGACCATCCCAACTAATTGAGTAATTTGGTGGCAAGGTGATATTTTTCTCAACGAGGAACTGCGCATCTTCTACCGCACTTCCCAAGTCGCGGCCGCGTACACTGAACTTAATAGCAATATAGCGCTTACCTGCCTCGCGATAGATGAAGAAGGGTCCATCTGAGAGCTGCACTGTAGCAACCATCGATAAAGGGATAGATGGGCCATTAGGCGAATCTACCAAAAGATGGCTAATATCCGCTACGTCATTTCTACTGCCTTCATTAAGACGCACAGCAATACCAAAAGTTTTTTCGTCTTCCAGAAGATTCGTTACAGCGGCGCCACCAATCGCATTAGCAACTACTGTCTGAATATCATTGACGTTAATCCCATAGCGGGCTGCGCGCTCACGATCAATCTGGATATTGAGCGTTGGTTGACCTAGCTCTTTCAAAATACCTTCATCCGCTACACCGCGAACCTTCTTAAGCAGATTAATAACTTCATGGGCTTTTTGATCCAATACCTCAAGATCGGTGCCATAGATCTTGACAGAATTTTCACCCTTCACGCCAGATAAAGCCTCATTCACGTTATCTTGAATGTACTGAGAGAAGCTATAGGTCGCACCCGGAATCTTATTAAGCTCTTCTTCTAAATGCGCAATCAATGCTTTTTTACTAGAGCCGCTCGGCATTTTGTCAGGGCTCTTTAAATAGAGACCGTACTCTTGATTAAATACACCAGTGGAGTCAGTACCATCATCAGGGCGACCAATTTGAGCGGCGACTTTATCAATCTCGGGTTGCTTTAAGAAAGTTTCGCGTAATTGATTGGCCACTTTTACCGAGTAATCAAGATCCACAGTATTCGGCAAAGTCACACGCAACCAAATATTGTTTTCTTCTAAGG
>JBJOJF010000089.1:0-4979 GCA_046046735.1 Pseudomonadota bacterium | reverse complement strand
GATAGCCAAATAAAGTACGGTTACCCTTCTGAATCTCTAAAGTTTCTGGGAGCTCACCGAAATCCCAACTGCGATAACCACCCTGCTCAACGGCCCTAGCCCCAGATGAGCCGCTGTTAGCCTGGGTGGCGTTGATCGATGGAGCATCAGCAGCCAACTCCTCGCTAACCACCTGCTGAGCAATAGCCTGAAAAGCAGTCCTAGCGGTCTCGCCGTATTCAGCGCGCAAGCGAACCAGGTTTCGTTCCAACTCCAATTGGCGACCATGCTCATCTACCAAACGGAAATTCATAAAAGAATGAAGTGGTAATGACTCAGGTCTAAAGTCAGTGCGCTTGATTTCTAAACCCCGCTCTTTACGAATATCGGTAATCAGACTATCTAAAAAGTCGCCAACACCAAATCTCTTTTCTTCAATAGCCCTCTCTAAATAGGACTTTGCATACTCAGGAAGTGGTATGCAATGGCGTCGTAACTTTTGCGGCAAGGATTTCAATAGCAAGTGAATTTTTTCCTCACACATGCCTGGGACCAACCATTCGCAACGGCGACCATCAACCTGATTTAGAAGCGTCAAAGGAACAACCAAGGTAACGCCATCCTTTGGGCTCCCAGGCTCAAAGTGATACGACAAACTGAGATCACCTCCACCTACCATCATTTTTTTAGGATAGCGATCAACGGTAATTCCAGCCGCTTCATGACGCATGAGGTCTGCTTTTGCCAAACGCAACTGCGCGTCAGCACCCTCGCGCTCACCATCAAGACTTTTCTTGGACCGCATTAACCAAGATTTCATCCCCTCCCTACTTAGAACATCTTTAGGCAGGCGAGAGTTATAAAAGGCAAATAACAAATCGTCATCCACTAAAACATCTGGGCGGCGTGAGCGATGCTCCAGCGCCTCAATTTCTTTAATTAGACGGCGGTTATGCCAAAAGAATTCAAATATTCCAGGATATTTTTTTCGCGCATCTGCCTCGGTCTCCCGCATCAATGCAGGCGTATCCATGCGACCAAATAATTCCTCTTGCACTAGGGCGTGCATGATAAATATCTCGCGGGCCTCTTCAGGGTTGTGAGGCTCATAACGTACGCGTCGGCCGTGATAAATAGGCAAGCCATAAAGCGTTCCGCGCTCAAATGCCATTACCTCACCCTGACGACTATCCCAAAATGGTTCACTTAGGGATTTAATCAGTCGATGCTCAGCGACTCGCTCCACCCACTGCGGCTCAATCTTAGCGATCGTACGAGCGTACATACGATTCGTTTCCTGAAGTTCACCAGCTAAGATCCAGGCACCTGCTTTTTTTCCTATCGTAGAGCCAGGCCAAATAAATGGTCGAATGCCACGGGCGCCAATATAACCACCTGTTTTGCTACCACGCTCTTGAGACTTTTCATCCTCTTCTTTTTTTGCCACATAGCCGAGAAGCCCGGTTAGCAAAGATAAGTGGACCTGTTCATAAGTGGCAGGCAGACCATTCTCCTTCCAACCCTTTTCTCCAAGCATGGTGTGCAATTGGCCATGGACGTCGCGCCATTCACGTAAACGCCTTGGAGATAAGAATTTACTTCGACAAAGATTTTCTAGCTGACGGTTGCTGTGCTTATGCTTCAAGGCATCTTGATACCAATCCCAAAGCTTTACAAAGCTCAGAAATTCTGAGCGTTCGTCAGCAAATTGTAAGTGCGCTTGATCCGCCGCAGCAGCCTGATCCATGGGCCTCTCCCTAGGATCTTGAGTTGCCAAAGCCGAGGCAATGATCGTCACCTCACGTAAAGCATTTTGCTCTTTGGCAGCCAGCAGCATGCGCCCAATGCGCGGATCCAATGGAAGATCGGACAGCTGTTTGCCAATAGGGGTTAACTTAAAACTATTGTTAATCTCTTTGCCATCACCAGCGCTAGCTTCGTCATAAACAATAGCGCCAAGCTCATCTAGTAATTGCACTCCATCTGTAATCGCTCGGCCGAGGGGTTTATCAATGAAGGGGAAGTCTTGAATTCTTGGCAAGCGTAATGCACTCATCCTCAGCAATACCGCTGCTAAAGAGCTTCGCAGAATTTCTGGGTCAGTGAATTTTGGTCGCCCTAGATAATCCTGCTCGCTGTATAAACGAATGCAAATACCATCAGATACGCGACCACAACGACCTGCCCTCTGATTGGCAGCCGCTTGTGAAATAGACTCAATTTGCAGCTGTTCAACTTTATTACGGTAAGAGTAGCGCTTCACTCGCGCCAAACCACTATCGATTACATATCGAATATTGGGAACCGTTAAAGAAGTCTCAGCAACGTTAGTAGTCAGAATAATCCGCCGTCCATTAGCTGGACTAAATACACGCTCTTGCTCAGCCACAGACTGCCGAGCAAAAAGACTCAACACTTCTGGATGAAAGCGCTGTTGAAGAACATGATCTTTTCGGAGTGCTTCTGCACAATCCCGAATCTCTCGCTCACCAGGCAAGAACACTAAGACATCCCCTGCTCCAGCGCTTCCTTCTCGCCAGACATTAGCAATTGCTTCTACAACTGCATCCGGAATCTCTTTTGCTTCCTTAGATTCTTTTTTGCCATCCGATTTCGCATCTGGCTCCAAGGGTGCATATCTCTGCTCAACCGGGAATAGCCGACCACTCACTTCAATTACCGGCGCATCCTTGCCGCCTATGGCAAAGTGCTCCGAAAAACGCTTGGCATCAATGGTTGCCGAAGTGATGATGAGTTTGAGATCTGGCCGCTTGGGAAGCAACTGCCTCAGATAACCCAATAAGAAGTCGATATTGAGACTGCGCTCATGGGCCTCATCAATAATGAGGGTGTCGTAAGCTTTTAAATAGGGGTCGCGTTGCGTCTCTGCGAGCAAAATACCATCCGTCATGAGCTTAACGGAAGCGCCATGACTCGTTTTATCGGCAAAGCGAACCTGATAGCCAACGTCCTGACCCAAAGGCGTTCCCAGCTCTTGCGCTATTCGCTTTGCAGTAGCGGTAGCCGCAATTCGACGAGGCTGAGTATGGCCAATCAGCTTTCCACCATTCATGACGCCCCTACCAAGGTCTAGGCAAATCTTCGGTAGCTGGGTGGTTTTACCGGAGCCAGTCTCACCACAAACAATCACCACTTGATGAGCAGATAAGGCATCCTTGATGATCTGGCGCTGGCCCGAGACCGGCAGCTCCTCTGGAAAGCGAATCTCGACCCGCCTCAAGGTGTTGGAAGCAGGCACAGCAATAGGCTCTGCTTTGGGTTTTTGTTGGTTTATAGGCGCTTGCACCCTATAATTTTCTCACTATGCCGACAAACGCACCAAACCCTGGCCAAAATGCCGAAGAATCCAGCTCCAACTTTCCTTTTGTAGGGTGGTTGCGTGACGTTGCGCCTTATATTCACAGCTTTCGTGAAAAGACCTTTGTTATTGCTTTTGCTGGTGAACTTGTCCAAGAAATTGGCCTAGAAAATCTCATTGAAGATATTGCCATGCTTCATGCAATGGGAATGCGGATTGTGTTGGTCCATGGCATTCGCCCACAGATTGAAGAGCAACTCATGCTCCGCAATATTAAAAGCCAGTTCGGCAAGAGTGCAATGCACAGCTATCGCATTACCGATGCTGCTGCACTTGAGTGCGTTAAAGAAGCCGCTGGTGAATTGCGTCTCGATATCGAAGCAGCTTTTAGTCGTGGCCTACCCAATACCCCAATGGCAGGCTCACGGATTTCTGTAATTTCAGGAAACTTTATTACTGCAATGCCTGTTGGTGTTGTAGAAGGTATCGATTACATCCACACTGGTCTGGTGCGCAAAGTGGATTCAACTTCTATCAAGCTGTCACTTGATAGTAATAAGATCGTGCTGCTATCTCCGCTAGGTTTCTCTCCAACGGGCCAAGCATTTAATTTGGCCTTTGAGGATGTTGCAGCTTCAACAGCAGCAGCACTGAAGGCAGACAAATTGATTTTCTTGAGTCCTTACGCTGGCTTGCAAGATGATGAAGGCGATTACATCACTGAGTTATCCATGCCCCAACTTCAGGAATACGTCACCCAACATCCCGAGCTGGATATTGGCATGAAGAGTTTGCTGAATATTTCGGGCAGAGCAATACGTGCTGGTGTGAGCCGTGTGCACTTCTTGCCCTGCAATCAAGATGGTGCGTTATTAGAAGAGTTATTTACCCATGATGGTATCGGCATGATGCTGGCATCTTCTGATATTGAAAACCTTCGTGAAGCGAATCAGGATGACGTTGGTGGAATCCTGCAACTCACCAGCCCTCTTGAAGAAGAAGGCATCCTAGCTGCTCGTGGTCAAGACGTGATTGAGCGTGATATTCAACGCTTCTCGGTGATTGAGCATGACAGAGTGCTCTTTGGTTGTGCCGCCCTCTTCCCCTTCCCTAATGGCGTAGGTGAATTGGCATGCCTAGCTGTTGATCCAGATGTACAAGGTTCTGGCGATGGCGAGAGATTACTCAAGCGCGTTGAGATGCGCGCAAAACGGGAAGGCATTAAAAAACTATTTGTTTTGACAACCAGAACTGAACATTGGTTTTTGAAACGCGGTTTTAAACGCGCCTCAGTGGATGATTTGCCCGAAGAAAGAAAGCAAATCTATAACTGGGATCGCAAGTCTATGGTTCTAACCAAAGATCTTTAATCTAATTTTTGCATTTGCAATAAATACGTATTTGAAAGGTATTACAGATGGCACACATGGTTCAATGCATCAAACTCAATAAAGAAGCAGAAGGAATGGACTTTGCTCCATTGCCTGGTGAATTAGGGAAAAAGATTTGGAATCAGGTTTCTAAGGAAGCTTGGGCTGCTTGGTTAAAGCAGCAAACCATGTTGATTAACGAGAATCGCCTAAACATGGCTGACCCTCGCGCTCGCCAGTACCTGCTCAAACAAGTTGAAAAATACTTCTTTGAGGGTGGCGCAGACATGGCTCAGGGCTATGTACCGCCA
>JBJOJF010000088.1:0-7829 GCA_046046735.1 Pseudomonadota bacterium | reverse complement strand
CTAGAAATGAAACCTGGATTGAGCGCTTGGGCATCTGCCTCTAATAAACCGCAACGCACATCAATACCGGCGGCCTTCAAGCGCTCCAAGCCTTTGCCTCCAACTAGCGGATTGGGATCAGACATGGCAACAATCACCATAGCTGGCTTGGCGGCGATCAGCGCATCGACACAAGGCGGTGTTCTGCCGGTGTGGTTGCATGGCTCTAAAGTCACATACACCGTTGAGCCAGCTGCATCCAATCCATTGGCTTGCACATTGGCTAAAGCCTCTACCTCAGCATGATTTCCGCCAACCCTTTGCGTATACCCACGACCAATCACTTGGCCATCTTTGACGATGACACAGCCCACCCGTGGGTTGGGATTGGATAAATAAAGGGCTTTTTGAGCTTCGGCCAAAGCCTGACTCATAAATTGATGGTCAACTGCGGTGTACATGGGTCTATTAAAACCGATTGTTGCTCAGAGCGCCAAATTACCGGCAGGCTTTAGCATCCCGGCTCGGGTCACATATCCTCCAGCGACCACCGCTACCCAATATTAGCTGCCGCTCCAGCTGCGGGTCACGCTCATGACCCAATATCAAGCGATTCGCCACAAAACCCCCTTGGGCTGATTTGGCGGCTCCTGCTGCGTTAAATGAAATCCCTCGTCTAGCAGAGTGTGGGTCGATAAATTGCTTACCTCCACCCTTAAAATAAATTGGCGCGATGCTGCCTTGAGATATCCAATTTCGCTCAATACAGTTGAGGCTATTTTTTGGAAAAGCGCACTCGCTCTGAACCAACCATCCATCACCCCAATGATTTGTTGAGTTTGGCGCTATACGAACCGAGCTACCTAAAAACAAAGCTTGTGCTCGCGCAAACTGAGCATCCGCAATAAACCGTCGCGCAATAAAATCGATTTCTCTTGAGGCCATCTGTGTACTCAATAAAGGCATAGTAATAGTAGCCATGATTGCAATTATCAACAAAACCGCCATCAACTCCAGCAGGCTGTAGCCATTCTCACAACCTATCTTCAACTTTATTTTAATCAAATGCCTGTCGCCAACTTAAGCGAGTTGCGAGATGCGTTTCATCATCCAAAAACACTAACACTTCTAGATGTGGTTTTTGTTTACTAGAAAGCAACCATAGATTTTTTCTCGCAGACCGGACATGACATAAATCGTTTTCCATGATGGTCATATTTGTTAGATTCTTCTCGCACTCAATTAAAGATTTTTCAGAGGCAATAAATTGAGAAGCTGACTGCTGATACGTGTTGAACGCAAGTAACTCTATAGTGAGTAAGCGTTCAAGATGCATGAGCATCGTTGCCAGAAGAACCAATAGGGATAAGACCCAGGCAATAATCACTAGAGGTTACGCGAGCTAAAGGTGCGTTCAACATCTGGGTATAGCGACTTACCGTCGGTCATTTGGAGTCGAATTTTAAATAAGCGATTTGAGCTTGATGTAGAAGCGAGCGCTTGCTCCTCAATCAATAGATGGTTGACCCCATTCATGAGTGTTGTGTTCTGCAGGCGGCCATGACGATCTAGCGACTGGCAAATGAGAGATCCGCCATTCACTTGAATCCCTTTTGGAATTGAGGCTTGTCGATCCACCAAAAACCCTTGAATCGCTAAATTATTTTTAGTGCGCTCCTTCGATAGGATATTGCCTATGCAATCAAAATCCTTTCCTCCGGATAACTCATGCTTCACTATGAAGGCATCTGATCCTCTAAATCCCATCCGCTTTTGCACAAGGATCGGATCTTTTATTAAGGAATTCCTTCTCCCGTTCTGGGTAAATGATGTGGTTTGTCGATAACCCGCTATTCGAATAGCGCGCCCCATTAATTCCAGTGCACGATCCGCTTCAGCATGAAGCGAATGCATCTTTTCCAACTCGATTTGCTTGGCAATGAGCTCGCCACTATTTTTGATGAGTGGCACCACTAGAACGAGGGAGAGGGAGAGGCCGACGAGACATTCCACTAGACTCATTTAAATTGCTTTTGAAATCGTGGTTTTGGGATTGCAATGCCGTTGAGCGACTAATTTCATATTGATCTAACTCCTTTTTAATTTCTGCCTTTTTGCTCTGTATTTGACCAATGCGGAAAACTAGTCGGTGATAGCTACTTTCGGACGCCATCCAGCTTGTCGCCACCAAACTCATCGCAACAAGAACCTCGAGCAAAATAAATCCCCGCACCCCTTCTTGAGCCTCGGCAAGATCCTGAGGTTTTTGAAAAAATGGGGTCATGGGACATTTTCTTGGCGATAGAAGGCCGAATAAATAGCTTTAATCGATGTCCGCGGTCAGAAATGCCTGAAATTGATCCCATTACAGAGGTCTGAAGTAGGCAGACCCAATATCCACAACTTGGCCTTGTATTGCTAAGCGCCCCTTAAAGCCCTCCTCAGCTTAAAATAGAGGGCTATGCAAAATAAGCTCGCCTCCACCGAAGAAATTGTTGCCGACCTTAAGTTGGGCAAGATGGTCATCTTGGTCGACGAAGAGGATCGAGAGAACGAAGGCGACCTGGTACTGGCAGCCGACCATGTCACTGCTGAAGCTGTCAATTTCATGGCGAAACATGGACGTGGCCTCATTTGCCTTACCTTGACACGCGAGCGTTGCCAACAACTCAATCTCCCTTTGATGGTGAGAGATAACGGTACGTCCATGGGAACTAATTTCACGGTTTCTATTGAAGCAGCCAGTGGCGTTACAACAGGAATCTCAGCAGCTGATCGAGCCCTCACTATCAAGACGGCAGTTGCACCTCATGCAAAACCAAATGACTTAGTGCAGCCCGGCCATATTTTTCCATTGATGGCTCAACCCGGTGGCGTGTTAATTCGCTCCGGACATACTGAAGCTGGTTGTGATTTAGCTGCAATGGCAGGCTGCTCACCCACGGCAGTGATTTGTGAAATCATGAAAGATGATGGCAGCATGGCGCGTTTGCCAGATCTACTGCAATTTGCAAAAGAGCATGAATTAAAAATTGGCAGCATTGCTGATCTCATCCAATACCGCAGTCAACATGAAAGCATTGTGGTGCGTGAAGGTGTGCGTGAGTTCAATACCCCATGGGGCAAGTTCCAAGGGATTGTTTACCGAGATACTCCTAGCTCATGCATCCATTTAGCGCTTGTTCACGGATCACCATCAGAGTCCGAAGAGACCTTGGTGCGAGTGCATGAGCCGGTAACTGTTTTAGATTTCCTCGATGCCAAGGCAAGCACCCACTCTTGGCCGCTCGCTCAGGCTTTGCAAAAATTGGCTGCAGCTCCATCAGGCGTTGCTGTTCTTCTCAATGCCTCCGGAATAGCTGCACCCAATGATGCGGACTGGTTAGCTCAGTTTCAAAAACTGAACGGCGCAGAAAGCCAAGAAGCCACTAAACCAGCTGCTCGTAAAACTGATTTCCGCACTTACGGCATTGGCGCTCAAATTCTCAAAGATATCGGCGTTGGGAAAATGCGCTTACTTGCCAACCCCAGTCCCGTTCCTAGTCTTTCAGGTTACAAACTGGAAATTACTGGCTACACCCCTTTTGAATCAAATTAATCTGCAGTCCAAAATATTATGAATACATCCGATAACGAAAATGCTGTGGGCGTCCTTGCTGCCGATCTCAATGGTCAAGACTTGCGCGTTGGCATTGTGCAAGCCCGCTTTAATGAAGAGCATTGTGTTGCACTAACGACAGCCTGCATTGAAGAGCTCATCAAACTTGGCGTTTCTCAGTCTGACATTAAATTGGTCACCGTACCTGGTGCATTAGAAATTCCATTTGCACTTCAAAAGCTTGCTGAGACGGGTGAATTTGATGGCTTAGTTGCCTTAGGCGCCGTGATTCGTGGAGAGACATATCATTTTGAATTGGTTTCTAACGAGTCCGCCGCTGGCATCACGCGCATCTCGATTGAATCAGGACTCCCTATTGCAAATGGTGTACTAACTTGCGATACCGATGAGCAAGCACAAGTACGAGTTCAAGTAAAAGGTGCTGATTGCGCTAAGGCCGTGGTTGAAATGGCTAATCTTGCATTAGCACTCACACCAGATATCGATTTTGAAGTTAACCAACCTGCAGAGTGATGATGGATATGACCAAGCCTCCTATCAATCCACAAGCTCCTTTAACTGCTGCGCCAAAACGCTCGCTTACACCTCGTCGACGCGCACGTGAGTACGCTCTGCAAGGCGTCTATCAAAGCCTTGTCATGCGCCGTGCTGGCAGTCTGCCAAATGCAGCAGCAATTGCCAAACAATTGGCTGAAGACCCCGGTTTTCGTCGTTGCCAGCTTGATTTATTTCAAGGTATCTTTACGGGCACCTTGGAGCATACTGACGAGCTTGAGGGAATCATTACCCCAGCACTAGACCGACCAATTAACGAACTATCGCCAGTTGAGCACGCTGCTCTCTTAATTGGTACCTACGAGCTGGCTATGGACTTATCCGTGCCCTACAAGGTGGCCATTAATGAAGCTGTTGAGTTGGCTAAGACTTTTGGGGGTACAGATGGCCACAAGTACGTCAACGGCGTTTTAGACCTTTTGGCACAAAAACTGAGAAGTACTGAAATTCAGGCCGGCTAGAACTAAAACCCCACCATTTAATCCCCTGCGCTCATCTGAGTCCAGGGGATTTTTTTATTCCGATACCCAGGGAGAGGGCAATATGCAAACAGTTGCAATCCTTGAGGGATAAAATGGATTTACACTGATTTGACAAAATTAATTTCGGAGACTTCCATGCAAACAGTAGATATTCGCAAGCTACTCAAAGATCCCAGCCTTTTTAAAGAGGAAGCCTTTATCAATGGCGCGTGGGTACAAGCAAAACCTGAGAATACATTTTCTGTAAATAATCCTGCCACCGGGGAAATCATTGCGCACGTCAGCAATCTGGGAGCCCAGGAGGCTGAGCAAGCTATTACAGCTGCAGAACGCGCCTTCCAAGATTGGAAAAATAAAACCGGTAAAGAGCGTGCTGCCATCATGCGCAAGTGGTTTGATCTAGTCATTGCCAATACCCAAGACCTTGCGACACTGATGACCTTGGAACAAGGTAAGCCACTAGTGGAAGCTGCAGGAGAAGTTGCTTATGGCGCCTCATTTATCGAATGGTTTGCTGAAGAAGCCAAACGCGTAACGGGCTCAATCCCAAGCACCACTTGGAGTGATAAGCGCATGATCGTGATGAAGCAACCCATTGGAGTATGCGTCGCCATTACTCCTTGGAACTTCCCCATTGCTATGATCACCCGTAAGATTGCGCCTGCTCTAGCGGCGGGCTGTACTATCGTTATCAAACCAGCTGAACTCACCCCACTCTCTGCTTTGGCACTCGCAGAGTTAGCGTCACGAGCCGGCATTCCGGCTGGAGTAATTAATGTACTCACGGCAGATGCAGATCAATCGATAGCAATTGGTAAAGCACTTTGCGCTTCCCCTACCGTTCGCCACTTATCCTTTACCGGCTCCACTGAAGTAGGTCGTATTCTGATGGCGCAATGCGCACCAACAGTCAAAAGATTAGGGCTCGAATTGGGTGGTCATGCACCTTTCATCGTTTTTGAGGATGCTGATATTGATGCCGCTGTTTCTGGGGCAATGGCATCTAAATATCGCAACTCTGGTCAGACCTGTGTTTGCGCGAATCGCTTTTATGTTCACAAAAAAGTCCAAGATGAATTTGTGGAAAAGTTTGCTAAGGCCATTCAGATTATTAAGCCAGGTAACGGTCTGGAAGCTGGTACCACCCAGGGCCCACTGATTGAACCGGCCGCTTTGGAAAAAGTTGAAAAACATGTAGCTGATGCATTAAGCAGGGTGCAACTTTGGTTGCAGGTGGAAAACGCTCTGCTTTAGGAGGCACATTTTATGAGCCAACGATCTTATCGAACGTTACGAATGACATGCTCATTACCTACGAGGAAACCTTTGGGCCTGTTGCACCAGTAATACCGTTTGAAAGTGATGAAGAGGTAATTAAGCTAGCAAACAATAGTCAATTTGGTCTTGCATCCTATTTTTACAGCAAAGATATTAGCCGCGTATGGAAGACAGCAGAAGCGCTTGAATACGGCATTGTTGGCGTCAATAGTGGCATTGTGTCGAACGAAGTTGGCCCCTTTGGCGGCGTTAAACAATCTGGCTTAGGTAGAGAAGGAAGTGCCTACGGGATGGATGAATATCTCGAACTGAAATATGTTTGCCTAGGCATATAAATCAATCAAGCCACTCATTAAAACTGAGTGGCTTGATTTTTTACTCAAATCTTTTTGTAAACCAAATCCCAAACACCATGGCCTAACTTCAGGCCACGATTTTCAAACTTGGTGACCGGACGATATGCCGGCCTAACTACATAAGCAGGATGTAGCGCATGTAATTGCTCCAAACTAGGCTTAAATTCTTTACTGACTTCATCTAATCCAAGAGCATCTTCTGCTGCAAAGGTTTCCAGCTTAACTTGCTCAGTAGCGGTATTGATTAATGCAGGCTCAGCATTGAGAACCAACATCATTTGCTCGGCATAGTTATGCCAATCGGTAGCTAAATGTAAATAAGCGCCCGGCTTTAAACGAGAAACCAATAAGCGAACAAATTCAGCTTGAATCAGTCTGCGTTTGTGATGACGTTTCTTGTGCCACGGATCAGCAAAATAAATATGGATCCCGTCCAGAGAATTGGGTGCAAGCATATGTTGCAAGACCTCTACCGCATCGTGACGAATTAAACGCAAATTAGTCAGCGCGTTTTCACCAATTAGCTTCAGTAGTGCGCCAACTCCAGGCGGATGAACCTCGATCGCTAAAAAATCATCTTGGGGACGAATAGCTGCAATTTTCGCAGTGGTTTCACCCATGCCAAAACCAATCTCTAATATCTTAGGGCTGGCTGAGCCGCCAAAAGCCGCCTGAAGATCGAGTAATGATTCTTGATAAGGAATCAGAAATCGCGGCCCCAACTCATCGAGCGCTCGCTGTTGACCAGCCGTAGTTCTGCCAGACCTTAGAACAAAGGAACGAATTCGATCAAAATGCTTATCTGATTTTTCCTGAGACAACTTAAGCTACTACCTTCTTGAAGTAGGCGATCGTCTCCTTGAGTCCATCTTCAAGATCAACTTTTGGAGTCCAGCCTAATTTAGCTTTAGCCAAATCAATATTAGGCTGACGCTGCTTCGGATCATCTGAAGGCAAAGCCTGGAATACGAGTTTTGACTTGCTTCCAGACAACTTCAAGATAGTCTCAGCTAACTCCAGCATGGTGAACTCGCCTGGATTGCCAATATTTACTGGCCCAGTAAAACCTGCTTCGGTATTCATCATGCGAACCATGACATCAATGAGGTCATCAACATAACAAAAACTGCGGGTTTGCTGGCCATCGCCAAAAATCGTAATGTCCTTACCCTGTAGCGCCTGAACAATAAAATTACTCACGACACGACCGTCATTGGGATTCATCCGAGGGCCATAGGTATTAAAAATACGAACGACCTTAATATCTAAATTGTGTTGACGATAGTAGTCAAAGAAAAGGGTTTCAGCACAACGCTTACCTTCGTCATAGCATGATCGAATACCAATCGGATTTACCTTACCCCAGTATTCTTCTGGTTGAGGATGAACCTCTGGATCACCATAAACCTCACTTGTAGAGGCCTGCAAAATTCTGGCACGAGTTCGTTTAGCTAAACCCAACATATTGATTGCGCCATGTACGCTTGTTTTGGTAGTTTGCACTGGATCATATTGATAGTGCACTGGCGATGCTGGACAGGCCAAGTTATAAATCTGATT
>JBJOJF010000087.1:0-7125 GCA_046046735.1 Pseudomonadota bacterium | reverse complement strand
AAAATCACTGCCAAGAAGATCCACAATGGCAAGAGGAAGTTAGAAGTAGTTGCACGCAACATTGAGTAGAACGGTGTGAAATACCATACTGGCGCAATGTGCGTTGGCGTTACAAATGGATTTGCTGGAATAAAGTTATTCGCTTCCAAGAAATACCCGCCCATCTCAGGCGCGAAGAATACGATGCAAGCAAAAACCATCAGGAATCCGCCCAAGTACATAACGTCATGAACGCTGTAGTAAGGGTGGAAAGGAATTCCGTCAACCGGATGGCCATTAGCATCAAGCGTATCTTTAATTTCTACGCCGTCTGGGTTATTGGAGCCAACTTCATGCAAGGCAAGAATATGAGCAGCTACTAATCCAATTAAAACCAGCGGAATTGCGATGACGTGGAATGCGAAGAAGCGATTCAATGTTGCATCACCAACTACGTAGTCACCACGCAACCATAAGGAGAGGTCTGGTCCAATCAATGGAATCGCTGAGAACAAGTTCACGATTACCTGAGCACCCCAATAGGACATCTGACCCCATGGGAGCAAGTAACCAAAGAATGCTTCGCCCATCAAGCACAAGAAGATCGCACAACCGAAGATCCAAATGAGTTCGCGTGGCTTGCGATATGAACCGTAGATCAAACCGCGGAACATATGCATGTAAACCACCACAAAGAACATGGAGGCACCAGTGGAGTGCATGTAGCGAATCAACCAGCCCCATGGAACTTCACGCATGATGTATTCAACAGACTCAAATGCCTTAGCAGCATCTGGCTTGTAATTCATTACCAAGAAAATTCCGGTAATGATTTGGATTGCCAAAACAACAATTGCTAAAGCACCAAAAATATAGAAAAAATTGAGGTTTTTAGGAGCGTAATACTCGCTCATATGACGTTTAAAAGCGTCTGTAACAGGCAAACGTGAGTCAACCCATGCCATGAGCTTCTGGGCTGAAGATGCGTCCGCCGGGACTTCTTTTTCGTGAAATGCCATTTATCTCTCCTTAGGCCTTCTTATCTTCGCCAACCAGAATTTTGGTATCGCTCAAATACATATGTGGCGGTACTTCCATATTGTCTGGGGCTGGTTTGTTCTTAAATACGCGGCCGGCCATGTCAAATGTTGAGCCATGGCATGGGCAAAGGAAGCCACCTGGCCAATTATTAGGCAAAGATGGCTGCGCACCTGATTCAAATTTCGCTGTAGGAGAGCATCCCAAATGCGTACAGATACCCACAACAACGAGGTACTCAGGCTTAATTGAGCGCCATTGGTTTTGGGCGTAAGGAGGGGTAAATTGGGCTGGATCCCTTAAAGAATCAGGGTCTGCCAGCTCCGAGTCAATCTTGGAGAGCTCTGCAACCTGCTCAGGAGTGCGGCGCACGACCCATACAGGCTTACCGCGCCACTCAACCATTCTCATCTCATCTGGCTGCATACCAGCAATATCGATCTCGACAGCAGCTCCGGCGGCCTTAGCACGCTCAGAAGGCTCAAAACTATCAACAAAAGGGTAAAGGGCTGCGGCTGCACCAACGCCGCCAACCGCTGAAGTAGCGATCAACCAATTACGGCGATCCTTGTCCATACAGGGCTTGTCACTCATTTACAAAATTCCTCGGAAGAGCATTTATAGGTGGAAATTGCTTAAAGGTAAGATTTTAAAGTAAAAAGTGGGGTATGCAAGAAAGTTATGGGGTTAATCTTGAGTTAATCGACATATAGAACAAAAGAAAGGTATTTATGGCTGTTTTAAAGGAATTTCGGGACTTTGCGGTCAAGGGCAATGCCATTGATCTAGCCGTGGGTGTGATTATTGGGGGGGCATTTGGCAAGATTGTTGACTCCCTAGTCAACGATATCGTAATGCCGGTTATTTCGACCCTTTTAGGGGGTCATATTGACTTTACTAACCTATTTCTCGTTTTGGGCAAAATCCCAGAGGGCGTTCCAAGAACTTTTGATGCCCTCAAAAAGGCTGGGGTGCCTATCTTTGCTTATGGCAATTTCATCACCATTTCCATCAATTTCATATTGCTAGCATTTGTCATCTTCCAAATGGTGAAATTGGTCAATAAGCTGCGCCTGATTGATGAGCCCCCCACTCCACCTGCTCCAGAGGATGTAGTGCTTTTGCGTGAAATCCGAGACAGTCTTAAGAAATAAAAAATGTCTATAAAGACCTCAGTCTTCGGCTGAGGTCTTTAGTCTGCCAAGATTTTCGAAAGAAACTCTTTTGCCCTTGGCGAACGCGCTTCTGGTTTCCCAAAGAATTCTTCCTTAGTGCAATCTTCAATAATGTGACCGTGGTCCATAAAGATCACGCGATTACTCACCTTCTTAGCGAAGCCCATCTCGTGAGTGACACAGCACATGGTCATACCTTCATCCGCTAGCTTCACCATGACATCCAATACCTCGCCAACCATCTCAGGATCCAAGGCAGAAGTAGGTTCATCAAAAAGCATCACGATAGGATCCATGCTCAGGGCGCGAGCAATAGCAACTCGTTGCTGCTGACCGCCAGAGAGTTGTCCTGGAAATTTATCCTTTTGCGCAATCAAGCCTACGCGTTCTAAATATTTCAGGCCATGTGCTTTAGCTTCATCTGCGGAGCGCCCCAATACTTTGATCTGTGCAAGCGTTAAGTTTTCAGTAACACTTAGGTGTGGGAACAACTCAAAATGCTGAAATACCATTCCGACGCGGGCACGCAATTTCGGTAAATTGGTTTTGGGGTCATGAAGATCAATGCCATCCACTGAAATTTGACCAGCCTGAAATGGCTCCAACGCATTAATCGTTTTAATCAGAGTCGATTTACCAGATCCTGAGGGACCGCAAACAACTACCACCTCACCCTTCTTGATTGAGGTAGTGCAGTCAGTCAACACCTGAAATGCGCCATACCATTTAGATACGTTTTGAAGTTCAATCATGATGGTTTATATAAAGTAAATTGCATTAAATAAGATGGCTCAACGAATGATGGCAACTTTTGTATGAACGTGTCGCACTAATTTTGAGAGTGAGAAACAAATCAAAAAATAGGTGGCTGCAGCCAGGATGTAAGTCTCCATAGGGCGGCCATAATTCTTGCCGGCAATCTCAAAACCTTTCAATAGATCATAGGCGCCGATCGCATAAACCAAAGAGGTGTCTTGAAACAAGATAATGGTTTGCGTCATAAACACAGGAATCATATTTCTAAATGCTTGCGGCAAAACAACGAGACGCATATTCTGCCCATACGTCATACCCAATGCCTCTCCAGCATAGACTTGACCTTTAGGGATGGACTGAATACCTGCTCTAACAATTTCTGAAAAGAAAGCCGCCTCAAATGCGATAAAAGTAATTGCTTCAGATAGGTCAGCTCCAATCGGTCTGCCGATCAACATGGGTATCAATAAGAAGAACCATAGAATTACCATCACCAATGGAATCGAGCGCATGGTGTTGACATAGATTGTGGCGATGTAGACCAGGGATGTACGCCCTGAGAGCCGCATCAATGCTAAAAACGTTCCAACCACAATGCCGCCAACGGTGGCAATTAATGTTAACTCGAGACTGAATACCAAACCCTTCAGAATGTAATTCGTGAACAGTTCCCAGTTATAAAAACTTAAATCTAAACTCAGCATATATCAACCATTTAGTGCGCCAAACTTGCGTCATTCGTTCCGGCAATGAAGCCTGGTATACGACTACGTTTTTCAATCAGCGCCATTACTCGGTTGACTGCAAAAGCGGATAAAGCATAGAGAGCAGTCACTGCCAAGTAAATCTCTACGCCGCGCGAAGTCTCTTCTTGAGCTTGCATGGCAAATAAAGTTAACTCAGGAACTGATACCGCAAATGCAACTGAAGAATTTTTAATAGCATTCATACTCTCCGAAGTAAGCGGCGGTATGACAATTCGTAATGCCATGGGCAAGATGACATAACGATAACTTTGTGATGTCGTCAAACCCAAAGCAGTTGCTGCGGCACGCTGCCCACTTGGTAGCGCTTGAATACCTGCGCGTACTTGCTCGGCAATTCGTGCGGATGTAAAAAATCCTAGCGCAATACTCACCAACCAATACGATGGCAGCGATTTAAGCGGCACGATGAACGTCGGGATCACGTGATACCAAAGAAATACCTGCACCAACACAGGAATATTTCTAAACAACTCCACCCATGCTGTTGCGAGACGCACCAACAATCTGCTCATAAATCCGGTATTTGGAAGTGTTCTTAATGTACCTACGATCGCACCGACAATTAATGCGATAAGCAGACCAAGGCCGGCAACAGCCAAGGTCCATCCCCAGGCTTTCATTAGCCAGTCTAGATAACTAGGATCGGCATTCTGTGCGAACCCAAAAATTGAGGAGAAGCAGTGCTCAACCGCCTCTCCATCTAAGGTGCTTTTACAAAAGACACCCAAATCTAATGCCATAAATTATTTTTTCTGTTGGTAATCTTCAGCAGGCTTATCGTTTAAGTTAGCCCATGCATTTTTCGTTGCAGGAGACAACTCCAGACCAACAACAATATTTTTTGGCGGAATTGGTTTCAAGAACCATTTGTCCCAAAGTTTTGGCATATTTCCATTAGCAACAATCTTTGCAATCGCTGCATTTACGGCCGCCTTAAATTCTGGGTCATCTTTACGAACCATGATTGCAATCGGTTCTGTACTAAGAACTTCACCAACAATCTTGTAGTCTTTAGGATTTTTGGAATTGGCAATATTGCCGGCCAAAATAGAACCATCCATGACGAATGCATCCGCACGGCCAGACTCTAGCAATAGAAAGCTATCAGCATGATCCTTACCAAACACTTCGTCAAAATTTACACCGTTGGCTTTTTCATGCTTACGCAACAATTGAACAGAGGTTGTGCCGGTAGTTGTAGCAACTTTTTTACCTGCCAATTGAGCAATTGAATTGATACCAGAATTTGCCTTCACTGCAATGCGAACTTCTTCAACATATAAAGTATTGGCAAAACCAACGTCTTTGGCTCGGTTGGCATTATTTGTAGTTGTACCGCACTCAATATCGACAGTGCCGTTCTGAACCAGTGGGACGCGGTTTTGAGAGGTAACAGGCTGATAATTAATACGCAGAGTGCTCATACCAAGCTTATCTTTGATATCGGCCAGAATCATGCGGCAAACCTCGACGTGATAGCCATCAAAACGACTATCCCCGGTGGTGTATGACATCGGAATAGAGGACTCACGAACGCCCATCGTTACAGCGCCACTAGATTTGATCTTATCCATCGTTGCGCTTGCAGCGAATACAGGTGTGGATACCACCACAGCGGCGATCAATCCAAAAGCGGGTACTAATTGTTTAATTTTCACGAAGCGACCTTTCAATCGAGGGGAAATGATGACTACTTTTGCTTAATCTAACACTATAAGGATTTTCTGACAATTCAGGACAAAGAGATACATATTCCGCTACTTTCATACCCTTGAGCCGCCAAAGAAAAAACCCACGGTGTTACCACCGTGGGTTAATTTAATTCTCACACTAATTAAAGCTAGCTTACGCTAGCGTTAAATTAGAAAGTGTGACGTACGCCTAAGCCGTATGAAGTGCTGTTAGCTGAAGCATTCAAAGAATTAGAGCTAGTCTGTGTCTTACCGTAGATAGCATACAAGTTTGTACGCTTGCTAAGGATGTAGTCAGAACCCAACTGGAATCCGTTGAAGTTTGATGTTGGTGAGCTTGTACCAAAAGTCTTGAAGCTACCGTTACCCAAAGAAGCCCATGCAGCGACTTTTGGAGTAATGAAAGAACGAACACCGATAGACTGTGCAGAACGCTTAGCATACAAGTTGCTATTGTAAGCAGCAGATGCCTTACGGTTTACGTACTGAGCGTATGCAGTCAAGATACCGAAGTCATAGCTTGCACCAGCGTACTGTTGGTCATCTTTGAGGTTAGTTGCTGCAGCAAGAGTTGCTGGAGTGTTAACACCACGAACAGCTGTTTCGTTCTTGAATGACTGTGCATTCAAGTCAACGTTCAACTTGTTCCAAACGTAGTTGATACCAATACCATAACCTTGGTTATTGTCGTTTGAGCTGTTGTTTGAGCTTGTGTTCTTGTTTGTGTACATACCAGAAACAACGAAACCAGCCATACGGTCAGTTTGAGCTGTCAAAGCATTGTTTTGACGAACTGTGTATGAAGTAGAAGTTGTATCGTTACCAGTAGCAGCGTTTGGTGTGTAGATTACGTCACCAACCATGTTGTTTTGCTTACCTGGGTCGTTACGTCCAACTGCCAAGTGGAGTGGAGTGTACTGAGTACCAACAGCAAACTGACCAAGACCTGTCTTGCTCAAACCAACGTTTGTTTGACGGTTGAATAAACCACCGTTTGTGTCGCCAGACAAAGCGCGATCTGTTGGGTAGAGTTGGAATTCAGTTACGAAGAAAGCCTTAACGCCGCCGCCCAAATCTTCAGTGCCTTTGAAACCTAAACGGCTTGTAGACTCAGCGCCGTCGCCGTTGAATTGAGTGCTGTTTGTTTTGATGTTGTTAACTGTCTTTGTACGACCTTGAAAACCAACGTCCAAGATACCGTAAACAGTAACGCTTGATTGAGCTTGAGCTACTGACGCAAACGCGCCCATTGCTGCAACTGCTAATAGCGATTTTTTCATTCTTTAAATCTCCATAAATTGAAAGTAATGCCCGAATAAAACTGGGACCTACGAATTTTGCTTGTATTAGCCAGCTAGACTGAGGGTAAGGGTATTTAGCGACTATTTTTGCTTGTCAAAAGGCAGTTTTTTGGCTTTCTTCGTTGTATCAGGGCAACAAGGCCTTTGATTTCTGTCTTTTTAGGGCTGGGAATGCCAAAATTGTCACATGGCAAGCCGTGAATTCTTAAAAATCCTCCAATCAGCCCGACTAGGTGATGTATCCGCACAACAAAAATTGGCTTCCGCCTATCTAACGGGCGCTTTTAAAACCCCCATTCAGCCTGCTAATGCCTTAATTTGGCTAGAGAAATCCTATTTATCCATTAAAAATCAGATAGTTAGCGAATTAAGCTCAGAGAACACTGAAATTTCTACTATTGACGATGCTTCTCCAGAA
>JBJOJF010000086.1:0-4525 GCA_046046735.1 Pseudomonadota bacterium | reverse complement strand
CACGCAATAAGCGGCGCATGATCTTTCCTGAACGTGTTTTAGGCAAGTTATCACCGAAACGCACATCCTTAGGCTTAGCAATTGGGCCAATCTCTTTACCTACCCAGTTACGCAATTCAGTTGCCAGCTTTTTAGCTTCTTCGCCAGTTGGGCGACCGCCTTTAAGCACCACGAATACGCAAATTGCCTCACCAGTCAATTCATCTGGACGACCTACAACCGCAGCTTCGGCAACCAATGGATTTGCAACTAAGCAAGATTCAATCTCCATTGTTCCCATACGGTGACCGGAAACGTTCAAGACGTCGTCGATACGACCAGTGATGGTGAAGTAACCAGTATCTTTATTGCGGATTGCGCCGTCACCTGCCAGATACAAAGTACCACCCAATTCTTCTGGGAAATAAGACTTCACAAAACGATCTGGATCACCCCAAATCGTACGAATCATAGAAGGCCAAGGACGCTTCACTACCAAGATACCGCCGTTACCGTTAGGAACGTCAATACCCGCTTCATCCACAATCGCTGCCATGATGCCTGGCAATGGCAATGTGCATGAACCTGGAATCATTGGTGTTGCACCCGGCAATGGAGAAATCATGTGGCCACCAGTTTCAGTTTGCCAGAAGGTATCTGCGATTGGGCAACGTGAACCGCCCACATTCTCGTAATACCACATCCAAGCTTCTGGATTAATTGGCTCACCTACAGAACCCAAGAGGCGCAATGAAGATAAGTCATAGCTCTTTGGATGCACTGCTTGATCATTACTAGATGCTTTGATCAAAGAACGAATTGCTGTTGGTGCGGTGTAGAAAATGGTTGCCTTGTGTTTTTGGATCATGTCCCAGAAACGACCAGCATTTGGATAAGTAGGTACGCCCTCAAACACAATCTCAGTTGCGCCTACTGCGAGCGGGCCATAAGTAATATAAGAGTGGCCAGTTACCCAACCAATATCAGCTGTACACCAGAACACATCATTCGGCTTAATGTCAAAGGTCCACTTCATTGTGAGAATAGCCCACAAGAGGTAACCGCCAGTGGAGTGCTGAACACCCTTTGGCTTACCAGTAGAACCTGATGTGTACAGAATAAAGAGTGGATGCTCAGCGCTTACCCACTCTGGCTCACAAGTTGTCGCCTCATTAGCCACAATCTCTTGCATCCAAACATCGCGGCCTGCAGTCATCGTGACTTCAGTACCAGTACGCTTGCTTACGATGACATGTTTTACATTGCCACACTCACCAGTAGAGAGTGCTTCATCACAAATTGCTTTGAGTGGCAATGATTTGCCACCACGGAATTGTCCGTCAGCAGTAATCACAGCTACTGCGCCAACGTCAACAATACGATCACGCAAGGCTTGTGCAGAGAAACCACCGAACACTACTGAGTGAATCGCGCCGATACGAGCGCAAGCTTGCATTGCAACAATGCCCTCAATGGTCATTGCCATATAAATAATGACGCGGTCACCAGACTTGATGCCCATCTTACGGAGAGCATTTGCCATTTTGCAAACGCGCTCGAGCATTTCTTGATAGGTAACGTTGGTTACTGAACCATCATCCGCTTCAAAAATGATGGCAGTTTTATTGCCTAAGCCATTTTCAACCTGGCGGTCTAAACAGTTGTATGAGGCATTTGTTGTGCCATCTTCAAACCACTTGTAAAAAGGTGCTTTGGATTCGTCTAATACTTTAGTGAAAGGCTTTTTCCAGAAAATATTCTCTTTAGCAAGGCGACCCCAAAAACCGTCATAATCTTTTTCAGCTTCAGCACAGAGTTTTTTATAAGCGTCCATCCCCGGAATGGCAGCACCCTTAACAAAGTCTGCTGGTGGGTTAAATACGCGATTTTCTTGCATTAATGGTTCCATGCTTCACAGCCCTTCTATTCAATAATCAGTCATCTTTTTCTACGAAAATAGCGCAGAATCCTAGGAACGTATTCCCAAGAGCTAACAAGATAAGTGAAAACACGCAGGATTTGCTCTATGGCAAACCCTTAAAATAGGACAAACCTTACTAAATTAAGCTAAATACCATGACAAATATCATACAAAACGACCTCATTCAAAGCGTTGCCGACGCATTCCAGTTCATTTCTTACTACCACCCAAAGGACTTCATATCCGCCATGGGCAAGGCTTACGAGCTTGAGCAAGGTGCTGCAGCTAAGGATGCGATTGCTCAAATTTTGACGAATAGTCGTATGTGCGCCGAAGGTCACCGCCCAATGTGCCAGGACACTGGTATTGCGGTCGTTTTCCTCAAAATCGGTATGAACGTGCAATGGGGCGATGCCACGATGAGCGTCACTGAGATGGTCAATGAAGGTGTTCGTCGTGCCTACATGAACCCAGAAAACCCCCTCAGAGCTTCAGTTTTGACTGATCCAGCTGGTAAACGTAAGAATTCTGGTGATAACACCCCAGCCGTTGTGCACTACGAGATCGTCCCAGGAGATGATGTTGAGGTCATTTGCGCTGCCAAGGGCGGCGGCTCTGAAAACAAGGCCAAGATGGTGATGTTGAACCCATCGGATTCGATTGTGGACTGGGTTCTCAAAACCGTTCCGACAATGGGTGCGGGCTGGTGCCCTCCTGGTATTTTGGGTATTGGTATTGGTGGAACCCCAGAAAAAGCAATGTTGATGGCTAAAGAGTCATTGATGGGTCCAG
Source organism: Pseudomonadota bacterium (assembly GCA_046046735.1). Lineage (GTDB taxonomy): Bacteria > Pseudomonadota > Gammaproteobacteria > Burkholderiales > Burkholderiaceae > Polynucleobacter. The sequence continues at coordinate 1,833 of JBJOJF010000086.1, read as the reverse complement.
TAGACATTCAAGAGTTGATTGCTCGTGGACCACAAAATCGAGTTGAAGAACTGCGTTTAGAGCTTTTCGAAAAAGTGAATCAACTCGGTATTGGCGCCCAAGGTTTGGGTGGCTTGGCTACCGTTCTTGATATCAAAATCATGGACTACCCAACGCATGCAGCATCCCTGCCCGTTGCCATGATCCCGAATTGCGCTGCTACACGTCACGTGCATTTCCATTTGCATGGTGATGGCCCAGCAAAACTTGAGGCGCCTTCATTGTCTGATTGGCCAGATGTCACATGGACACCGGATACCAAGAAATCTAAGCGCGTCAATTTAGATGCCCTCACCGCTGAAGAAGTGGCAAGCTGGAAAGAAGGCGACACACTCTTGCTCAACGGCAAAATCTTGACAGGTCGTGATGCTGCTCATAAGCGCATTCAAGACATGCTTGCTAAAGGTGAAGAGTTGCCAGTGAGCTTTAAGAATCGCGTGATCTACTATGTTGGTCCAGTTGATCCTGTTGGCAATGAAGCAGTTGGCCCTGCTGGTCCTACAACCTCTACTCGCATGGACAAGTTCACCGAGATGATGCTGGCTCAAACAGGCTTGATCTCCATGATCGGTAAAGCTGAGCGCGGTCCTGTAGCAATTGAAGCTATTAAGAAACATAAGTCTGCCTACCTAATGGCAGTTGGTGGAGCGGCATACCTGGTTTCTAAAGCGATTCAGACAGCTAAGGTGGTTGGCTTTGCTGACTTGGGCATGGAAGCTATCTACGAGTTCGATGTTAAAGATATGCCAGTGACCGTTGCGGTGAGCTCTGCAGGTATCTCAATGCACGAGACAGGTCCAAAAGAATGGCAAGCAAAGATTGGTGGCATTCCAGTCAAGATCGCTTAAGTGACAGATTCAATATCTACCCTTAATTAAGAAAATCATTAAGCGACCACCACTTGGCACTCATTGGGGTATTTGATTCTGGCGTTGGAGGCTTGTCCATTTTGGATGAGGCTTTGCGCCAGCTTCCCGAGCATGACTACATCTATTTAGCCGACTCTCTCCATGCACCTTATGGAGAAAAGTCGAGCGAATGGATTGCCTCTCGCAGTTTAGAGTTGTGTCAATACTTAGCAACGCAGGGTTGCGATGCCATTATGGTGGCATGCAATACAGCAACCGCCGAAGCGATTGCCCATATCCGTAATCAACTCAGCGGCATTCCGATCATTGGCGTAGAGCCCGGGATCAAGCCAGCAGCGATGCAATCGGCTAATGGTGTCGTTGGTGTACTGGCCACCGAAGCCACTCTCAACAGCGATAAGTTCAATGCTTTATTAGCCACGCTTCCTAGTAGCTGTCGGTTTATCAAGCAGTCTGGCGCAGGCCTCGTTCCGCTCATTGAAGCGGGTCAAGCTAATAGTGAAGAGACTTTGGAATTATTGGCAAAGCATTTGGAGTTAATTCAGGATGCGGGTGCAGACACCCTAGTCTTAGGCTGCACTCACTACCCCTTCTTAAGAAAAGCCATTCGTAAATTACTAGGCGATTCTATTAACCTCATTGACACTAGTGACGCTGTCGTTCGCCAACTGAAAAGAAAGTTAGCAAGTCAAGAACTAGATGATGATTGCCATGGCTCAGTAAAGTTTATAAGTAGCAAAGATTCAGAAATGCTCGTGACTATGGCGCAAGAGCTCATGCAGTCCGACTTAAATAAACATGAAATTGATTCTGAGCTAGTGAGCGCATTTAAATGAGTAGCTTTCTCTCTCGCTTAGATGCCCTTCTGCCATTTAATAAGAATGAGCGCATCATTATTGGCATTGTCGTGGGCTTACACCTACTA
>JBJOJF010000085.1:0-3571 GCA_046046735.1 Pseudomonadota bacterium | reverse complement strand
TTGCAGATCCCGTTAATAGTCAAAAGGTGCTCTCAGAATTTATTTTGATAGCGCACGAATGCTTTCTAGATACAGCGATAAATTATTTTATGGCATCCTCTGACGCCGTCCTTAAGCCGATCTATGACCAGTATCATGAGAAAGTTCAGAATCTACGAAATTTATCTACAACTGAAATCTAAACAGGCCGTTAGTCAGATCAGATGCTTGATATTGAACATTATTTTTCAATCCATAATAGATCCTGGGATTGCTTGGGAGAAATATCTGCCCAAGAAAAGCAGGCGCGTATTGACTTGGCAACATGCTATAGACTCTCAGCCAAAATGCAGTGGGATGATGGCATTTACACCCATATTTCTGCAGTCGTTCCTGGCCAGCCCCAATCCTATTTGATAAACCAGTTTGGCTTGAGATTTGAGGAGGTAACCCCTTTCAATCTGGTCAAAGTAGATGTCTTGGGTAATATTTTGAATGGTGCTGGACCGGTCAATATTTCTGGGTTTGCGATTCATGGTGCTATCCACACAGCCCGTAGTGATGCCATGTGTGTATTTCATCTACATAATGAGGCTGGTATTGCTGTATCTGCACAAGCAAAAGGTCTTCTGCCTTTGTCGCAACATGCCATGCGGTTTTATAAAGATCTTGCCTATCATCCATATCAAGGTTTAGCTCTATCAACAAGTGAGCAAAGTGAACTCATTGCTAATTTAGGTAATAAGAAAGCAGTCTTACTACGAAATCATGGAAGTCTGGTCTGTGGCTCCACAATTGCACAAGCCTTTTATCTCATGCATACCCTTGATAAAGCCTGCAATATTCAGTTAAAGATTTCGAATCTCGACCAAGTACATTTTCCAAGCGATTCTATTTGCACTCAAACCTACGAACAATTATGCGCGGATGGTGATGCTGAAGGCCAAATAGAGTGGCCAGCATTTCAACGATACTTAATCAATTCATTTCACTAATTCAAAGGAGGGCTTATGCCATTAATTCAAATTCAGTTGTTTGAAGGGCGCAGTACTGAGGTTAAGCGAGAATATGCCATTGCTATTACAGAGGCAGCTGTAAAGATTATGGGTTGCTCAGCTGAATCGGTAGATGTGATTTATCAAGAGGTGAAAACATCAGACTGGGCCACTGCAGGCAAGCTATGGAGTGATCAGTAAGGGCCGAGCTTATTCAACGCTGTATATATAGGACAGACGCTAGGGGTAAGTATCCAAATGATATTTTATTTAAATGGTGTCATCTTAGCGGCCTCTAACTTATAGGCGCTACGACCCATATCCGTATCTGTCCTTGATTCTGATAGGATGCCATCAACCCAAATAGCATCCATGCTTCTCACTTTTAAGCCGCCTGTAGCTGGGGGCACCACCAATATGATTTGGTTTGCCGGTGGCGGGGGCGTGTGGATACAGGCCCCAAAATAAGGGACCAATAAGAATTCACGGCTCAATGAACGCTCGGCATCTAGGGGTACAACATAGCCTGAGATACGGATAGGTTTACCTATATATTTCTTTGAGATCGGCGCCGCATCCCAGTGCTTCCGCAATTTTTCATACAAAGCATCTATGCGAAGGTCGCTATCTTGCATAGAATCGGATTTCTTGTAGAGCTTGGCGAACTCTTTTGCGGTTTGACGTGCCCATTCTGGGGGAATTAATTCATCCCAAAAAATCTCTTTATAAGTCTGGGCATGTGAGGGGGGCATTAGCAAAATAAGAGCTAAAAAACTAAGGGCAGTAAGCAAGTGCTTTTTCATATATTGGGTGGATTTAATCCATCATTTAAGGCGAGTCGATAAGCTTTGATGCCTGGGATGATTGAGCAAATGAGTGCTGCAATCAGAATCATTAGTAATTCAATGAGATCGTTTGCAGTAGGAAGGCCTACTGTGCTTAAAATGCCCCATTCTTTCATTAGCCAATCGGAAAAAGTAAATACAAGAGCTTGTAAAAATATCCAGCCCAAGATAATTCCAGTAGTGACGATGAGTAATGACTCAAGAATAATTAAAAAGAAAATTTGCAGTGGCTTTACACCAACTACTCTAAGAGTTGCCAATTCTCTACGACGCGATTCCAAGGAAATTAAGAGGGCCAATGGGGTGTCCTCTGATGGACTCGTGATAGTTGGTCAAAGTACGACTGCAATGGGTCGAATAGTGCCCTTCGCGATATAAGCATTACTTTAAGTAACGGTTCCCATTAAATAAGCCCTTTGGCTTTAGCCTCTCGATATCTCAAGGTTAACTGAAGTAGCTTAGCCGCACGATTTACCTTAAGCTTTTCCATGAGGTTCGCTCGATGCGCTTCTACGGTTTTAATTGAAATACCTAAGTCCATGCCAACTTCCTTATTAATCCTGCCAGCAACAATGCGATCAAGCACATCAACTTCTCTTTGGGTTAGGAGTCTAAATCTCTCTTTGATCTCTTTGAGCTCCGTAGATTGTTCCTTACTAAGGTAAGCCTTTGATAGCATTGCATTGATTAAGCTATTAAGAATCTCTTCATTTATTGGTTTTTGAATAAAGTCAAAAGCCCCCTTTTTGAGCGCGTTTACCGCAGTGGTGATCTCGCCATGGCCAGTAATAAATGCGATGGGAATATTAAGACCCATATTCAGAAGCGTTTCTTGAAGTTCGATTCCAGACATGCCACCAAGGTGAATATCTACTAAAGCACAGCCCAAAGATTGTTGATCACTAGCGGCTAGTGATTGCAAGAATCTCTCGGCACTTTCATGAGGGCTGACCCTAAAACCATAGGCATTAAGTAGTAGGGCCAGGGAATCTCGAATCGCTTCATCATCATCAATGACATACACCACACCGCCTTTTCCCGTAGGGGAGGGGTTGGGTTGATTGAGCATTGTTCGCTGCCGATTCATTTTTTAGTCGCTTTTATCTTTTGCGCTACAAGTGCTAGCGCTTCTTCCACATTTCTGGCTATCGTGCCACTGCCGGACTTACCGATAACAAAGTAATTGTCTTTGTGGATATAGATATGAATATACAACTCTGTCTTTTGGATTCCAATGACGACTTGCAATACCGGCTCATGGCTAGCTCGGTCATAGCTTTCGGTAAAGCTACTGTAATCTAAACGATCAGCTTGATTTTTCGCTAACTCTCGAATTTGTGCGCTGATACCCTCAATTAACAGTTCATACTCATTATAAAAGTTTGGATTGGAGTGGCGAAGCTCGTCAATAGCGATTGCGTGTAATGTGCTGTTACCCATGGTTATTTGATGATTTCAAGATGGACATAAGCATCTAAGTTTGCAAGTGAGCCACGTTTATCCATAACGGCAAATCGTAAAGCTTCTTTTTTAAAGTCTTCAAGACCAGGGTGAGAACCATCTCCGCCTAGAGAGACGATATAAGTCCAGAGAACTTGGTCCCTTTGCTCTTTTCGGTAGATATCTACAATCCGCTTCATCTATTCCCCTTGAAAATAACTATACGCCCAGATGCATTAAATTGGTTCTAATTTTTTATAATGCACCGCCGCATAAAAGTGGGGGTAAATCATTCGGGATTGATGTTGGTCA
>JBJOJF010000084.1:0-7283 GCA_046046735.1 Pseudomonadota bacterium | reverse complement strand
TGTTGCCAGGCAGTCATTTGCTAAATGCATCTGAGGCGGAAGCACAATCCTTAAAGATATCCCGAGTGGGAAGTGATAGTCGCCAGATTGAATCAGGTGAATTATTTGTTGCCTTAGTTGGGGATCGATTTGACGCTCATGATTTCTTAAGTGATGTTGCTGGTGATGGTGCTTGCGCAGCGCTGATTAGTGAGTCAGAAAAGTGTTCTTCAAATCTGCCGGCGATATGCGTAGATGACACTAAGATTGGTTTAGGTCATCTGGCGAAAGCTTGGCGTGCACAGTTTTCAATTCCTGTAGCTGTAGTTACTGGCAGTAATGGCAAAACTACCGTAAAAGAAATGATTGCCTCAATATTTAAAGCAGCAGTTGGTGATGAGGCTACGCTTGTTACTAGAGGTAATCTGAATAACGATATTGGCCTGCCACTCACTTTATTGCGCATGCGACCTAGTGATCGTTTAGCAGTGATTGAGTTGGGCATGAACCATCCTGGAGAAACTGCCGAGCTGGCAGAAATCGCACAAGCCACGATTGCTTTAATTAATAACGCTCAGCGTGAGCATCAAGAATTTATGTCAACAGTTGAGGCGGTTGCGAAAGAACATGCAGCGGCCATAACTGCACTACCACTAACTGGAGTTGCGGTATTCCCGGCCGACTCTGAGTATTGTGATCTTTGGAGAAAGGCTGCGGCTGGACGAAAGGTCATTGATTTCGCGCTATCTACCCCAGGTAATACTCAGAAAGCATCGGTTACAGGGCAAACGTTAGCTAACGGTAGGCTCAATATTCAAACTGAGCAAGGCGATATCGAGGTTCAGTTAGGTACATTGGGTCAGCACAATTTACGCAATGCCCTTGCCGCAAGTGCTGTAGCTTTAGGTGCCGGCCTCAGTCTTCAGAGTATTCAACAGGGCTTGGAATCATTCAATCCAGTAAATGGTCGGATGCAGGCAAAAGTCTTAAGCACACACCGCACTTTGATCGACGATAGTTATAACGCAAATCCAGATTCAGTTAGAGCTGCAATTGATGCGCTCAAGCAATCTGGTAAGGCTGCTTGGTTGATCTTAGGCGACATGGGTGAGGTGGGTGATCAAGGACCTGCATTTCATCAAGAAGTTGGAGGCTACGCTGCAGATCAGGGTATTGCCAGGCTGTTTGCTCTTGGGGATCAGTGCCAATTTTCAGTAGAAAGTTTTAACGATGCAAGGAAAAAGCAGTCGCTTGCGAATAGCGCTCTGCATTTTAAGAATGTCGAGCAGCTTATAGCGGAATTGCAGCGTGAGTTGGATGCCCAGGAAGTGGGCAATCAAACGGATTTGAATATTTTGGTTAAGGGTTCTCGTTTTATGCGCATGGAGCGTGTGGTGCAGGCCTTATTAGAGGAGGCTAAAACATGCTCTTAATATTGGCCCAGTGGCTACAAGATGATTTCGGATTTTTCCGAGTCTTTAATTACATTACCTTCAGAGCGGTAATGGCTACCGTCACGGCACTCTTAATTGGTTTGGCAGCTGGTCCATGGGTCATTCGCAAATTGACTGCTTTGAAGATGGGTCAAGCTGTTCGTACTGATGGACCTCAAACACACTTAGTTAAATCCGGCACTCCTACTATGGGTGGCGTATTAATTCTCATAGGCATTTTTATCTCCTGCATGCTTTGGGCTGATTTAAGAAATCGCTTTATCTGGATTGTGATGATTGTGACTTTCGGCTTTGGATTGATTGGCTGGGTAGATGACTATCGCAAAGTGGTTCGTCAAGATCCTAAGGGCATGGCCTCTCGAGAGAAATTCTTTTGGCAAACATTGATTGGTTTATTTGCGGCTATTTATTTGGCATTCTCAGTTTCAGAGGTTAATAACCTCAAAGTATTACAACTCTTTTTTGATTGGCTTAAGAGTGGGTTTGCTTTGGATCTTCCTGCTAAATCTAATTTACTCATTCCTTTCATGAAGGAAATTAGCTACCCATTGGGCGTGATGGGCTTCATTATTTTGAGTTACCTCGTAATAGTCGGCAGTAGTAATGCCGTCAACTTGACTGATGGACTTGATGGCTTGGTGATCATGCCAGTGATTTTGGTTGGCGCTGCATTGGGTGCATTTGCTTACGTGATGGGTAACGCTATTTACGCAAAATACTTGCTCTTCCCTTATATCCCGGGTGCTGGTGAGTTGATGATTTTCTGTGGAGCGATGGGTGGTGCTGGACTGGCATTCCTCTGGTACAACACACACCCTGCACAAGTATTTATGGGCGATGTTGGTGCCCTTGCTCTGGGTGGTGCGTTAGGCACGATTGCGGTCATTGTGCGACAAGAAATTGTGCTCTTTGTAATGGGCGGAATTTTTGTCGCTGAAACTTGTTCAGTTATGTTGCAAGTTTTCTGGTTCAAATTTACCAAGAAGCGTTTTGGAGAGGGTCGTCGTATTTTTAGAATGGCACCCCTGCATCATCATTTCGAATTAGGTGGTTGGCGCGAAACACAAGTGGTGGTGCGCTTCTGGATTATCACCATTCTTTTAGTCCTCATTGGCCTCTCCAGCCTGAAATTACGGTAAGCCAAAGAATATGCATAACTTAAATCAAGCCTTCGCCAATCCCAATCTCATTTCAGAGGATGGCTATACCCAAGCACAAAGTATTTTGATTTTGGGTTTGGGGGAATCTGGTTTTGCAATGGCGAAATGGTGTTTGCGAAACGGCGCTCAGGTAAGTCTGGCTGACACACGTGATCGTGAAAAACTTAATGAACGTCAGCAGGCATGGTTGGCTGATCTTGAGTTTGCTGGACTCAAAGAATGCTACTTCGGACCCCTTCAGGAAGCTTGCCTTAATAATATTGAAGTCATTGGTATTAGCCCAGGCTTGTCACCCATTCAGGAGCCAATTCAATCTTTCTTAGCGAAGGCTGAAGAGTTAGAGATTGATATTTGGGGTGAGATGGAGTTCTTTGCTAGAGCAATTGCTGCTCTAGATCGTATGGCACAAGTCGATGGTTTGGAATATAAGCCCGCAGTATTGGCGATCACTGGTACGAATGGCAAAACAACGACTACTGCATTAACTGGCCAACTCTGTGAGCGGACTGGTAAGCGAGTAGCTGTTGCGGGAAATATTAGCCCTGCTGCCTTGGATAAATTGATGTCTTGCTTAGATGCGTCTGATCAGGTCTCCGATATGCCTGAGGTTTGGGTATTGGAGTTATCAAGCTTCCAATTAATTTATACAAGTACTTTTAATGCAACTGCTGCGACAGTTCTCAATATCTCTCAAGATCATCTAGATTGGCATGGCGATATGCAAGCCTACATAGATGCAAAGGCTAATATTTTTGGTTCAGACACTATTTGTATTTTGAATCGTGATGATGCTTTGGTGATGGGCTTGCTCTCTGAAGAGCAGAAATCAAATCAATCAGTTGTGACATTTGGCGCAAGTCGTCCTGATGAGCAGGGCGCCTTTGGAATTGAGCATGATTTACGTGCCGGTGGAATTGATTGGCTGGTATGGGCTGAGGTTGATGAAGAGTTGGAGCCACAACCAAAGCGTCGTCGTAAATCAGTGGTTGTAGAAGATGAGCCGCTAAGACTAAAGCGTTTGATTCCAGCAGATGCTTTACGTATTCGTGGGCGCCACAATGCCTTAAACGCTTTAGCGGCACTGGCATTAGCAAGGGCGGCAGGACTGCCAATGAATATGTTGTTACATGGCCTTCGCGATTATCACGGTGAGCCACATCGAGTTCAAACTGTTTCAGTATTGGCTGATGTTGAGTATGTTGATGACAGCAAGGGTACCAACGTGGGTGCCACAGTGGCTGCATTAAATGGCCTTAGTGCAAATGAAGCTGGCAAACGGATTTGGTTGATTGCTGGTGGGGAAGGAAAGGGGCAAGACTTCAGCCCTTTACGTGAGCCAGCACTTCGATTTGTAAAAGGGGCTTTCTTGATTGGTAAGGATGCTCCACTGATAGCAGAGGCTCTCGGTGATGCGGTGCCCCATGTGATGAGTGAGACTTTGCATAACGCCGTGCAGGAAGCGTCGCAGAAAGCACAATCTGGAGATATCGTTTTGTTATCTCCTGCTTGCGCTAGTTTTGATCAGTTCAAAGATTATGTTGCGCGTGCTGAAGCATTTGTCGCCGAAGTGCAAGAGTTAGGCATGCAATTTGAAGGAGCCCACGCATGAGTTTGAAGGAAAAATTCTTTCCTGAAAATCGCTTGGGCCTCGGACGCTTCTGGAATTTTTCTAGAGGTGGTATCGATAACTTCCGCAGTGGTTTGCGTGATGCCGTATCGGGCGTTGAGCAAACTCGCTCCCGCATGATGGACTATGACCAGTTACTTGTTTGGGCGGTATTGTCTTTGGCTTTGATTGGCCTAGTCATGGTGTATTCAGCATCGATTACTCTGGCCGATGGTCCGAAGTACGCTAATTACAGTAGCAACTTCTTTCTCATTCGTCACCTCATATCTCTAGCCATTGCGATTGCAGTAGCTATATGGGTATTCAAGATCCCTACCAAGGTTTGGGACCGTTACTCACCAGTCATTTTTGGTTTCACAGTGCTGTTATTGATTGCAGTGTTGATTCCAGGTGTTGGCAAAGGCGTGAATGGAGCTAAGCGCTGGATCCCATTGGGTCTGATGAATTTCCAACCTTCCGAATTAATGAAATTTGCCGCAATTATTTTTGCTGCGAGTTATACCGTGCAACGTCAAGAGTATCTCCACTCTTTTGTTAAGGGCATGTTACCTATGGGTGTTGCTGTTGCATTAGTTGGTGGCCTATTAATGGCTGAGCCAGATATGGGTGCTTTTGTAGTGGTCGCATTAATTGCATTTGGAATTCTATTTTTGGGCGGTATTAACGCTAAATTATTTGGTGGTCTTATTTTGGTTGGCATGCTGAGTGGCGCAACGATGATTGCCCTGTCACCATTTCGTCGTGGCCGAATGTTGGCATTCATGGATCCATGGCAAGTGGATAACGCAGCAAATAAAGGTTATCAGTTAACGCACTCTCTCATGGCGTTTGGTCGCGGTGAGTGGTTTGGTGTTGGGTTGGGGGGTAGTGTTGAAAAACTCCACTATCTACCCGAAGCCCATACCGATTTCATCATGGCAGTGATTGGTGAGGAATTAGGATTTGTGGGTGTAGTGGTGATGATCTTCTTGTTTTACTGGATCGTCCGCCGTGCATTTTTAATTGGCCGAACAGCATTGCAATTGGATCGTAGCTTTGCTGGTCTAGCCGCCAAAGGTGTAGCTATTTGGATTGGTTGGCAAGCGTTTATCAATATGGGTGTGAACTTGGGGCTGTTGCCAACTAAGGGATTAACACTTCCACTGGTGAGTTACGGCGGTTCTGCAATTTTGATGAATGCAGTTGCCGTAGCAATGCTCTTGCGTATTGATTATGAAAATCGCATCTTAATGCGTGGAGGTAAGTTGTAATGAAGCCTTCCATCTTAATTATGGCCGGTGGTACTGGGGGACATATTTTCCCAGGCTTAGCTGTTGCAGAGTATCTAAGGGTTTGCGGTTGGAAGGTGTCTTGGCTCGGCAATCAAAATGGCATGGAGTATCGCTTGGTAAAAGCATGTGATTTTCCATTCGAAGCAGTAGATTTTGGAGGCTTACGTGGCAAGGGTATAAAAGCAAAGTTAATGCTGCCTTTCAATCTTGCGCGCGCCAGTTTTCAGAGTTGGAAAATTATGCGTCGTCTCAAGCCCAGCGTCGTATTGGGAATGGGTGGATACATTACTTTCCCTGGGGGCTTGATGACTAAGTTCCTGAAAAAGCCATTAGTGCTGCATGAAGCAAATTCAGTTGCTGGTAGTGCAAATCTAGCGCTAGCAAAGATTGCAATGCGAACTTTAACGGGCTTTCCGGACTCCATGAAGCATGCTGAGTGGGTAGGCAATCCTATTCGTGAAGAATTTGATGCTGTAGAAGTTCCATCTAAGCGCTATGAAAAGCGTAAGGGCAATCTATCAATATTGGTAGTTGGGGGCAGTCTGGGTGCTGCCGCATTAAATGAAGCTGTACCAGCAGCTTTGGCACTCATGGATGAAAAATCGCGTCCCCGCGTGATTCATCAGGCCGGCGATAAACATTTGGCAGATTTGCAGCAGCGTTATGCGCAGTTAGGTGTTGAGGCTGAAGTGCTCCCATTTATCGATGACATGCCTGCGGCATATGCTCAAGCAGACTTAGTGATATGTCGATCGGGCGCTATGACAGTCTCTGAAATAGCAGCCTGTGGAGTGGCCTCTTGTTTGATTCCATTTCCGCATGCCATTGATGACCATCAGACGGCAAATGCCCGTTTTTTATCTAATCAAGATGCTGCCGTTTTATTACCGCAATCCGATCTCAATCCGCAAGATTTGGCATCCATGATTCAAAACTTTAACCGCGATGATTTGCAGGCGATGGCAGAGAGGGCGCATGGATTGGCTAAGCCACGAGCAACACAACGTGTTGCTGAAGTTTGTGCAGATTGCGCAGGAGTAGGTATATGAAACATATTGTTCAGCAAATTCATTTTGTTGGTATCGGTGGCGCGGGAATGAGCGGTATTGCAGAGGTGCTTCTCAATTTAGGCTATCAGGTATCTGGTTCTGATTTGTCTGAAGGCGCAGCAACTAAGCGACTAAGAGATTTGGGTGCCGTCATTCATATTGGCCACCATCCAAAAAATATTGGCACTGCAGAAGCAGTGGTCATCTCCACTGCAGTTGCCGGAAACAATCCTGAAGTCTTGGCTGCTCGTGCAGCTAAAGTACCTGTTATTCAGCGAGCTGTCATGCTCGGTGAGTTGATGCGCTTGAAGCAGGGAATTGCAATTGCAGGGACTCACGGTAAAACTACGACCACCAGCTTGGTTGCTTCAGTTTTGGCTGAGGGAGGTTTGGATCCAACATTTGTTATTGGTGGCAAGTTAAATTCTGCTGGCGCAAATGCTCGCCTTGGGCAGGGTGATTTTATTGTGGTTGAGGCAGATGAATCAGATGCCTCCTTCTTGCAATTGTTCCCAGCAATGGAAGTGGTAACCAATATTGATGCCGATCATATGGATACCTATCAGCATGATATGGCGCGATTGAAACAAGCATTTGTGCAATTTATTCAACGCATGCCGTTTTACGGGGTAGCTGTACTTTGCATTGATGATGCCAATGTGCGAGACATTATTCCATTCGTATCACAACCAATCCTTCGTTATGGCTTATCTGAAGATGCGGATATTCGAGCTAGCAATATT
>JBJOJF010000083.1:0-9957 GCA_046046735.1 Pseudomonadota bacterium | reverse complement strand
GAAGATAACTCCCGTCTTAAGTATTTCCACCCCTTGATGTTTGAGTTTGGACTCTCTAATAGCCTCATTAATTGCGTCAGCAAGAATGATCTGAGCTGACAATGATTCCACGGAAGCATCAATCTCCATTGGCAAGGCAACATAGGTTATTCCCGACCTCTCAACTACCAAACTGTCACCATAAGGCCTTACCTTAGTGATGCCACCAAGGCCATATAGCCAATTACCCAAGAGTCCAAAAGGATCATCCCTCCAGGGGATGGGTGAGCTACCCATGGAATAAGCTATCGCATTAGATTTATCAACCCAAAAAGCTGCTGGCTGGCTATCTAATCGAGAAATATCTTCCGAGGTAAGTAACCCGGACTTATGAATCAGAAGCCTAGATACGAATTCAGCGTAACCATCTTGCGATTGCCTGCTCTTAACCTCCAAGCCCTTGATTAAAGACTTGAATGTTTTCTCCGCCTCCAAAGAAGTCTCAAGATTGCTTGAGCCGAACAAAACAACCAGTGATCTTTCGCCATTCTTAGCCACACGGTCAATAAACTCTTCTGCCACTGCATTACGCTCTGACTTGGGAAGCAACGAAAACACATTGTTGTCTAGACGGCCAGAAATAATATTGAGATTGAGAGCCGTCCAAATAGCCAGTCCAAGGGTCAAAAAAAGAAAGAGGGCAGCTAGAGGCCTACTGGAATTGAATGGCTTCATCTTTACTTAGAACTGGTGCTAAACGTACATCAGAAAAAATAACCTCTGTTAAGTCGCCGTCTTTTGATACGAAACTAATGCGACTAATAGCAGAACCACCAACAATCGTAATTTTCTTAAAAAGCGTTGAGGCAGTATTTTTGGGCGTCAATTCCAGATTCCAACCCTTGGTTGTCACATCACCCGAGTAATTAAATAACCTCTCCAGCGCACTCAAATCGCCAGAAAAAATGGCGAGAACTAATTCGTTAATGTACTTAATAGATGGCTCGCTGCGAGCATCCAAATTCATTAAGACACCACTCTTATTTCCTATACGAATTCCCGAGTCAGATACTCTAAGGGTTTGATAGATAGGTTTTTCTGTGACCCATGCAATCCCCCTGCTTTTATCAACAATGAAAAATCCCTCGGAGCTTAGTTTTTTACTCACCCCCGAAAGGGTTTTGCTTTGGGCAAACTTTCCACGCACAGTGGGGGATGCGCTAACCAAACTCTCAATTTGGTTTACCAGCGATTCAGCAGAAACTGAGCTAGCAACCAGTAAGATTACAAGGACTAGCATCCTTTTAGCAATGCTATTCATGATCAACGCGCCTTTGCCAAAAAGGATAGAAATTAAACCATTGAAAAGGGGACTTTAAACAACCCTCCTCTAATTTATTCGCAAAGGCTTGGGCAGCCCCCTCAATCGATCCTGATTTTTTCCCGCGATCTAATTCGGCAATCATATGGCAAGAGAGTTGATAACTCCCTCCAACCTTAATTGATGTTAGAGAAAATAGAGGACACCCCAAGGCTTTAGATAGCATGTATGCCCCTACAGGGAAGTCAGCCTTGGAGCCCAAGAAATTCACTGGGACTGTATTTCCCCATAACAGAGGAACCCTATCGCCTGCTATAGCTATTAAGCCACCCTTTTGAATCTTTTCAGATAAAAGCATTGCGTCATGCATCGAAAATTTCGACACCTGAATAATATTAAGTGCGCTCTCGGGGTTGATAGACTTTAAAAGTTGATTGAATTTGACAGCATGGCTTGTATGTACAAGGACAGTCAAATTTATATCGGGATATAGTTGCCCAATAGCTCTACAAAAATCTAAGTTCCCTAAATGAGAGACGGCAACTACCGCTCCAAGCCCAGCACCTGCGTGAGAATGAAACTCCTCCAGGCCCTCCAGCGAATACTGAAGATCGTCAATTCGACCGCTCCAGATAATTAACTTATCTAGAATGCACTCTCCAAATGCGTATAAATGCCTAAAGACATTCAATAAGCTGGGCTCTGGAGAGGTGCCGCCGCTAAAGACATAAAGCCTACTTAAATAATCTCGAGATGATTCCCTTGCAACCTTACTAACAACAAAAAACCACAAAATAACGGGGTAAAGAATAATTAGTACAGGCAGCCTTCCAAAAATCCTATAGACAAAAAATAAGATTTTCATTCCAAAGGAGGCTGAGACCTCATTAATATCCGCCCAGTGAATCAAGCTACAAACTTTCTAAAAAGAAGTTTTGGTGAATTTATCAGCATCCCAAAAATTAATCTGAAATGCATCTTTGTAATCAGAAAATTATCATTAAATAATTGAAAATGCGATACCCCGTCAATTGGATACTTCACCCCTACCGGGAGCTGCTTAATGTGCAAACCCGCCCACTGAGCCCTGACAAGTATCTCAATATCAAAATCCATTCGCTGCCCGAATTTATCTCGTGAGTCTACAACCTCTAAAGTTTTGCTCAACGGGTATATACGAAATCCGCACATGGAGTCTTTAATTTCAAAGGATAGGGTTTGCATCCAAACCAAAATATGTGTTGCATATCTCCACAACTTTCTATTTATGGGCACCGTTTCATCGTAGACAGGCATCCCGGAAATAATTGCTTTAGGATATTGTTCGGATAACTTAATGAGCTCTGGAATTTTTGTTAAATCATGCTGCCCATCAGCATCCACCTGCAATACATGCGTATAACCCTGCTTTAGAGCCTCTCTCATACCAGTAATGACGGCAGCCCCCTTACCCCCATTAAGCGCACGAGTTACTAAATGCACTCTTGGTAATTGAACCAACGGCAATAGACTTTGCTGAGCCTGCACCCCACTACCATCGTCAACAATAATAATATTAAGGTCGTGGGGTAATAGCTGATTAACCACCGATCCAATAGCATCCGGATGGTTGTAGTACGGTATCAGCACGCAAATCTTCATTATTGCTTGCTCCTAAACTTCAAAATACCGCTTGAATAGACGACATCAGCACTGTGATATTGATATTTTAGATTCATTGATTCAGGATTAAATCCCAGCCTTAGGCAAATAACTTGATTTGGCTTAATAAATTTTTGAAACTTAATCTGAGACATGCCGGAAAAGATATGATTTTTGACTAGATGCCCTTCTGAAATTTTAACTGCCCATTCTAATAAGGCCACACCAGGGACAATCGGAAAATTATCAAAATGCCCATTAAAGCAATCTAGACTTTTGAGCATATCCAAAACTAATTCAACAGAATTTTCTTCAGCTTTTAGACTGATGATGATAGGCGCTTTTAATTTCTCGGAAAATAAAGAATCTAAATTTGCTTTCAAAACTTTACCCAGGCTATTAACTGGAAAATCGTCTACGAACCTCCACCTTCTTGGTATGGCAATAGAGTTGACTTTACCGCGCAATGAATCTTTCAGTCCATTGATTAATTTCAATCTTCCATCAACTTTAAGGGCATCAAGACCTGAAGGGCTCAACTTTAAAACCGCACCCAACTGGGATCTTCTCCCATTCTCTATGTCACTGATAAGGCAATCCTCTACAAATTTAGATTCCTTTACAGACGCTATAAGCTGACTTAAGGAAACCCTGGTGCCTTCTATTTTGATAATTCGATCGGCTCTCCCCAGTATTTCAAATGAATTTCCACTTAAACGCGCTAAGTCAGATGTTGGGAACCATTCATCGCCAGGGCAAAACTTAGACTTGATTTCCAATACATCCACTATTGGCCTCTTGAACTCCACACCCTCTTGAACTTGCCAAGACATTTCGGGAGACCCCCTCCATGCAATGTGACCTGTTTCAGAGCTACCATATATATCCACTACTCTAGTTTTTGTAATTAAGTTGATTATCGAAAAAATTGCATCCTCAAGGATTCCACCAGCGCTAAAAATAGACTGAATCCCAGGGCCAATATTTTTATGCTGTGAGGTTATATCTGCAATACTCTTTAAAAAAGATGGGCTAGTTATCAATACTTGAGGATTTGAGGTATTCCACTCATGTCCACCTTTGATTACAACTCTTGATAGCATTGAACCACGAGATACCGCCCAAAAGACACCGAAAGGCATCCCGAAAAAATGCTGGTGACTTACAGATCTATAAAACACAACATTCTTTTCGATCTTTGCGCCAAAGGTGAACTCTAGAGCATCTACCTCATTCTCAAGTTGGCGGATCGTTTTATCTATTCGCACTGGTTCACCGGTAGATCCTGAGGTAAAAACTCCTATTGCCTCAAAATTTGAATCAACTTTGTTAAACAGTGTGCTGGCGATTTGCTTGTCTGTATTCCACCCGACCAAATCAGGAGAGTCAAACTCACCAACTTTGAACCAGCTTGAAAACCGAGGGCTGAGGGCAATATTTTTATCAACAGGAACCAAGACTTTTCTTCCTTCCTGCCAGGCCGCAAGCAACCAAACCAGAAAGATATAAGCATCAGAATGAAATAAAGCAATTTCCGCATTAGGTACGTCTTTAATTAACTCCCTTGCTTTTGATACATCACTCTTCAGTGCGGCAAAGGTTGCACCATCATCCGTTACCCAGGACTCATCATCCCGGTCCAATAGTAAAGTGGATAATTTAGAACTAAGCACTTTTTATATACCTTTGGCGGCAATAAAACTCGCCAGCAAACATTAGCCCCATAAGCGCATATGAAATTGCTCCGTTATAGATTGACCAATAAAATTTATCCTCTATCAAAACAGTGATAAATGCCACAGAACCGTTAATCGCAAAAAATAAAGACCAGGCAAGCGTAACTTTTCTTGCGTAGGGGATCTCTAAGTCGGAGAATCTTGGATCTCGCAATCGAGCAATTTTTTCTACGATAGTCTGAGGTCTAAATAGACTTGAAACAAATACGGAAAACAGAACTGCATTTACCATTACCGGATAAAAATAGACAAAATCAGGCGTTCTTAGCAATAAAGAGGCGCCGCCAAGAACTAAAGCTATGATTGCGAGAGCCTTGCCCCAGTATGGATTTTTCTTAAGAAAAATGAGGGGGATAAGAAATATGCCAGCTACCCAGAACGGTATTCCGAAAAACTTGAATACCCAGATCGATATCGGCAGCAAAATTGCCAGCAGAAATTCCATTGACTTCCATTTAGTAATTTAAAAGCTTACTTTGTTCTATTTTCAGCAACAAACTTAGCCAAAGTTGCAACGGAATAAAAATGCTTACCTTCAGTTTTTGTTACATTCGTTAGCTCAAGCCCATACTTTTTTTGAAGAGCAACCCCCAACTCAAGGGCATCGATAGAATCCAAACCTAGACCATCGGCAAACAGTGACTCCTCAGAGGCAATGTCCTCCGGTTGATAGTCCTCTAAATTCAAACTGCTAATGATTAATTTCTTAATCTCTAATTCCAGATCACTCATATTCTTTTAGTTCGTGCAAATAGTATTCTTCTAAATACTCAGTTAATTCTTCAGTTGCCAATATAAGATCATCCCCGGCTTTTATCTTTGTTGAAACCTTAATCTCCTCCATTACAGAAACAGTAAATACAGGTTTATTCAAAGGAACCTTGTACCAGCTATGATCTTTTCTCAAAACTGGCTCAGAGGTGACTATTAAAACTGGGGTTATATCAAAACCACCTTTAATTGCTATGTAAGCTGCCCCTTGCTTAAAGACAACCTCTCCCGATACTTTTGTTCTAGTTCCCTCGGGGAATATTATCAAATTATCACCAGAAGCTATAGATTCTATGGATTTTCTAATTAATTCTGGGCCCTCAACGTTTCTCATTAACCCGGCTATCTTTGCTAAACCATACATACTGGGGTTATTAAACAATCTGGATTTAATAATCCCATTGGGATTTTCGATGAGCGCAATCAATATAACTGCATCGATCAAACTAGGGTGATTTGCTAAAACTATTCGCCCGCCTGATTTAAGGCGGTGCATTTGTTCAACTTCTAATTTCATCACTCCTAAAATCTGCATGCCCCACAAAAAGCTTTGAAATGATTTTTTGAGCAACCTCTTTCCATGCCTTCTTCTGGTTGAGCAATCCTGCGTTAGGACCAAAACTGGAACTAAAGCGCAAGTAAGCAATACCCCGCCTAATCCAAATACGGCAAATGAAAGGCCGGTTGCGAAAATTCGCCAGTAGCGATTCAAGACCCTTCCCTCTTTAGCAGCCAAGAGGTTCTGCCAATCGCACATTCACATAAACGTTCGCCAGATAGCAAGAATTGAAACGCCTGGAGATTAGTGGATAGCTGCGGAGAATCTGAGCTTTGCTGCTCATTCCCAGAAAATGAGAGTGTCATATCTCCTGCTGGAACAAGATCTATGGCATAGGCGTAAGATTCATTGGTGAACTCGCAATATTGTACGTACTCACTAGGTACCGCTTCTTCAGCAACGATGATGCGAACCATCTCTTCGCCGCAGGCAAATAATCCCAGTGCCTCAATCATGGCTGAGAAGACCCCAGCATCAGAAGAAATGGCAAGAACATTTGAGTTCATCTTCTTATCAATCGTGTACAAACTTGGGATTGCGTTATGAACAGCCAAACTAAAAGACTGTGGTGATAGAGCACCCGTTTCCGCTAACTCTTTGAGCAGCTCATAACATCTCTCGGACTCACCCAGCTTGCTACAAAAAATAATTGGGCAACTTACCTCCGGCAAGTTGTAAGCAGTCTCCAAGGCCATGCTACCAAGACGCTTCAATCTTCGTCTATTCATTGGCTGCATTCCCTCTACCTTTGGCTTATCTTCTCCATTTGGAGTGAAGGGATTCCGAGCCCATTCCAACCATTCTTCTTGGGTTCTTAAGGATGAGCTCCAAGCTGACCAAGCCTTAAGCCCAAATTGAGTAGACGAATGCATTAAGTTATCGACCTATTAAACAGACTTAAATACCAAAACTGCATTACTACCGCCAAAAGCAAATGAGTTTGATATTGCTGCTTTGAGATTTAATCTATTGTTATCGCCGGTCTTGATATGACGCACACCTTCACAGGCTGGATCAATATCAATTAAATTGGCTGTAGGCGGAACCACTCCATTCTTAATAGAGAGGATGGTGATTACAGCTTCAATAGCTCCCGATGCCCCCATGAGGTGTCCATGTGTAGATTTCGTAGAGCTTACAGCCAATTCCTTGGCGCGATCTCCGAAAACCCTTCTAAGCGCGTCTATCTCGCAAGGATCACCCTCCACAGTTGCAGTACCGTGAGCATTTATGTAGCCAATATCCACAAGTTCAACGCCAGCATCATTAAGGGCTAGCGAAATAGCCTCAACCTGACCATTGGAATCGGGTTTAACTAAATTTGCATGATCACAATTTGCCCCATAGCCAGCCAACTCTCCAATGATTGGCGCATTTCTCGCCACAGCATGCTCCCAGTCCTCAAGAATGAGTGCTGCAGCACCCTCACCTAGCACAAGACCTGAGCGACTTTTATCAAATGGACGACAAGCATTGGGTGATGTTTTCTCATCACCTGGAGATAGCACACGCATACCGTCCCAGGCGCGTATTACTCCATAGATAAGCGGCGTATCAGATCCACCGGCAACCATAGCATTAGCCTCGCCATCACGAATTCTTCTGTAGGCTTCACCAATTGCTGCCGAAGCCGAAGAACAAGCAACCGTAAAGCTTAATGAGGAGTTGCCGAGCCCAAGCTGTATAGCAATGTGTGAAGAGCAAGCATTATTCATTCCCATCACCACCGATAGTGGTGGCAAACGCTCTCTTCCGTTAAGCCACATCTCTTTTAAGCCTTGCTCATAAATACGGGTACCCCCAAGAGCCGTACCCCAAGACACTCCAATATCAGGCTTATGAGACTTATCGTTAATGTCAAAACCGGCATTAGCCCAGGCATCAAATGCGGCAACCAAACCCATCTGCGAAAACTTATCCATAGAAATAGTTCTTGGCTTACCCAGAATTTCATCGCCATTAAAGTTTGCACAACAAACAGCAGGAATAGAAATCGGAACGGGAATGTCGTTTGTGGAGAAGTGGCGGATAGAGGACTCACCACGAACAGTGCGGTCGAAAAAATTAGTGATTGAATTACCTAAAGGATCAACTAATCCAATACCAGTAATCGCAACCCGGCGCCTCATGATGCAGATCTCAGATCTTTAAGGATTTGGGATGAATGGCTCAACCACTGCGAGCAATTCACCAATCGTGGTTGGCTTTTTTGTGAGGTCAGGTATTTTGACCTTGTACTTATCCTCAAAATCAAACAGAAGTTCAATTTGCATTAAAGAGTCAATGCCAAGATCCTCTAAAGAGGCCTCAAGAGTAACCTGGTCCTTAGCAATACCAAGGCGCTCGTGAAGTAACTCTTGCATTGTTTCCAGTGCGATTTTTCTCATTTTTACCCGGAATTATTATTTTCTTGATTATAAATCTTATAGTGACCCATTCAGATAAAGAAGGGGAATACCCTAGCAGCCCCGTAAATCCTGGTGGTTAAATGCCTATAGAATTTATAAAGACAAAACGAAGGCTGCTCATGACTATCAGATCCAAACTAGCACTAACCTTTTTAAGCATCCTGGTATTAAGCGGCTGCGCAGTAGGAAATAAGCATAATTATTCCGATGCCACACCCAATATCAAGGCCACCTCAGGAAGCAGGCTCGACGTAGGAACTCAGGATCAGCGAGTATATATATTGAGCGGGGATAAACCAGCGGCCTTTGTTGGCTTATCCCGAGGAGGTTTTGGCAACCCATTTAACGTTGAGACAGAGTCTGGACAAGCCCTATCTATCGACTTCACGCAGGCTGTATCACGAGCCTTGTCCAAGAAAGGTGTTCAAGTTACAGAAATTAATATTCCGATACGCATGGATCAAGCAGATGTAATTAAGAAGCTGACGCAAACTGGTAATAAGGCTGCTTTTATATCCATTAAGGAATGGAAGTCCGATACCTATCAAAACACATCACTCAACTATGATGTCCAAGTTCAAATCATCGATAAATCGGGGAAAATTCTCGCCCAAAAGTCGATTTCTGGAACCGAGAATCTCGGAGGTGACTTTATAAATCCTCCGGGTTACGCTAAAAGAGTTATACCCCCAGCTTTTCAGGCCAAATTAGAACTGCTATTTTCCGATCCCGCCATAGCAAGCAATCTGTAATTGCTAATTCTTTAAATGAAGGAAGTGCTTAAATGATTATTCGGATTTTTATTATTGCTTTTTTTGCATTAACTCTTTCAGCCTGTGCCAATAGACAGTCCGTGAGCGTTGCTCCGACCACCAACATGGCTTCACTAAAAACAATTTATGTTGTCCACCAACCAAAAGATAAAAATCAAGTCAATCAATTGATAGCTGAAAATCTGCGCTCTAGAGGCATAACGGCAACGACAGGTGCGTCACCATCACCCAATAATGTAGATGCCGTTATTACCTATATTGATCGATGGATGTGGGACATCACCATGTACTTATTACAGCTTACTGTGACAGTAAGCGATCCAAAAACTAATGCCCAGCTGGCAACTGCCACATCGCTTCATGGTTCACTTACACGCCTCTCCCCAGCTGAAATGGTAAATGAAACCATTAGCAATATTTACAACGGGAAAGTAACAGAATAAAAGTGAAGAAAATGAATTTTTAGAAAAAAATTAAGGCCTAGCTTTCTATATCTGCAAAGCTAGGCAGTAAGAATATTGGACTTGGCTTACGTTTGCTCGGTCTTTTCCATAAAACGTTGCATGTCCTCTTTAGAGGCTGGCAAATTCACAAGCTCAGCGTAATACGCAGCAGAACCCGGAATACTCTCAACGCTTTTTGGAGTGATGCGGCCTACCGGTACCAAATAGCCTCTCCATAAAACGCGCATATGCATACCAAAAACAGTGGCCGGAACCTTCATCTCTACCGCACGCTCGACTAGGTGCTGACACAAAGTGCCAGGCTC